>JBJKSS010000327.1:0-3669 GCA_046703745.1 Spirochaetota bacterium | reverse complement strand
TTCGGTGAGCTCCTCGCCGGTTTTCATTTTACTGCAAACGGCTGGGTACAGAGCTACGGCTCGAGGTGCGTAAAACCGCCCGTTATATACGGCGACATTTCGAGGAATGAGCCGATGACGGTAAGATGGATCACTTATGCGCAGGGTAAAACCGGGAAGCCGATGAAAGGCATGCTTACCGGGCCCGTTACAATCCTCAACTGGTCCTTTGTGAGGGACGATATTCCGCGCGGGGAAGTATCGAAACAGATAGCCTTGGCGTTATGCGACGAGATAGCTGATCTCCAGTCCGCCGGGATAGGGATGATCCAGGTGGATGAGCCGGCATTCAGGGAAGGCTACCCGTTGAGAAGCGGGAACATCAGCGGATATGAAAAATGGGCAGTCGCCAACTTCAAGCTTGCGGTGAGCGCTGCGGAAAATGAAACCCAGATTCACACCCACATGTGCTACAGCGACTTCAACGATATAATAAAAACCATCGAGGCTATGGATGCAGATGTTATAACAATTGAAAATTCGAGAAGCGGCAATGAGCTCTTAAAAATTTTCAGGACAACCGGATACAGGAACGAAATAGGGCCCGGGGTTTACGACATTCATTCGCCGCGCATTCCGACTACGGATGAGCTGATAAGCCAGATCGATTCTTTGGTGGATGTTTTGCCTGTTGAAAAGCTCTGGATAAACCCCGACTGCGGACTGAAGACAAGGAAGTGGAACGAAGTAAAAGCAGCACTCGCCAATATGGTTGAGGCAGTGAAAATTACTAGAGAAAAACTGGAAGGCAAAAAAATAAGACAGGCGTAAAACCTGCCAACAAAAAGCGAAGGAACAAACAATTTATGAAAAAAAAATCATTACCTTTTAAAAACAAGATACTGGGCCTGTCATACGCTTACACAAATGAAGGAATCGAACTGCCCGTACTGGACATTACCCACCCGCTTTTCATTGAAAGTGCAGACGAAAAAACATTCTCCATGCTGAGCATGAAAGCCGCGCCCGGGGCTGAAAAAATGAAGAACATGCCGGCGGTTATAAAAAAAATCATTTCTCTGTTTGCCGATTCAAAAAATTCTTATTTAAGCGGCATGAGAACCCTCGTGCTCAAGCTCGGCCCGAAACTCATGAGGGGACAAAAAATAGAGCCCTGGTACAGGCTGGGAGCAAAGCAGTTCAATGCAATCGCAGTGAGAATAAGACTAAGGAACCTCTGCAATTTCCAGGCAGAATCCCTCACCGGCCTTCTGGAAAAACATCCGGGTAAAAATGTTTGCTTTATAAACATCGCCGGAGGCGCGGCAACAGACAGCATCAACACGCTCATTCTCATTCTCAAGGAAAATCCCGCACTGTTGAAAAACAGGAAAATCGAAATCAATGTTCTCGACCTCGATGATTTCGGCCCCGGGTTTGCAAAAAAGAGCATCGATGAAATCAGGAAACCCGGTGGATTGTTTGACGGACTTGATGTCGATTTCAGGCACCTGCGATACGACTGGACGGATACCGGCAAATTGTCCGCACTGCTGGCCGAACGAAAAGGATGGATACAAACATGCTCTTCCGAAGGCGGGCTTTTTGAATATGCCGCCGATAAAGACATTATCCGCAATCTCAACACACTTTACAACAGCCCGTTTGATGATTTGACAATAGCCCGCTCGCTCCTCTTTAACCTTGAAAACATCAACCCCGTAAGTCCCACAGGCATGGAAATATCGGGCATTACAATAAGAATCCTCGGTATGGAAGGCCTTGCAAGGTTGCTTGAGAATACAGGCTGGATGACAGATAAAACGGCTGATGACGGTTCGATATATTCGGTTTTCAGGCTGAAAAAAAAGAGGAGCCTTCATGACCCGGTTTCCAAACAAGGAAAGTAATCAAAACATGAAGAATATGGCAAAAGGCAAATCATTGATTTTTACTTCGGAGCTTCTCGACCAGTTCATCTGTTTTCAAAAGGACAATAACAGGCTGATGCTCGATGATGCAAATGTCATGGAGGCGTATGTCACTGCCGCCATAAAATATCAACCATATTTCCAGCTTTCATTCTCGAGTTTTGATGATACCATGACTTTCAGTGTGAGTTTTTTCGGCTCCGAAGATGACAGGAAACTTGCAAACATTTTTTTTCAACGTTTGAAAACGAACTGCCGTAGCATCAGGTCGTGACCTACTGCTACGGCTAATTATAAATTAATATGTAAACCGCAATTGCCATTATTCTTCGATTAATGTATAATTATCTAAAAAGTCAAAGGAGGATATTAAAATGTCAGTTAAAATCGGAATCAACGGTTTCGGACGGATAGGCCGTCAGGTATTCAAGGCAATCACGGAGCGCTATGCGGGCAAACTCGAAGTTGTGGCAATAAATGATTTGTTTGACACAAGGACGAATGCTTCGCTTCTGAAATTCGACTCCAATTACGGGAGGTTCGATGCCAAGATCGAGGCAGGTGAAAACAGTCTCACGGTAGATGGCAGGACAATCAGGGTTTTGTCGGAAAAGGATCCGGGTGCGCTGCCATGGAAGGACCTCGGCGTGGACATAGTAATCGAATCAACCGGCCTGTTCACTGATGCCGCAGGCGACCCGGCAAAGGGCAAGCCCGGGGCAAAGGTGCACATACAGAATGGCGGGGCAAAAAAAGTGATAATATCGGCCCCTGCAAAGAATGAGGACATAACGATCGTGCTCGGGGTTAATGACGATAAGTACGATCCTGCCAAACACAATATAATATCGAATGCCTCATGTACGACAAACTGCCTTGCGCCTGTAGCAAAAGTCGTTTATGAAAAATTCGGCATAATCTCCGGTGTGATGACAACAATTCATTCCTATACGAATGATCAGATGGTGCTTGACCAGGGGCACAGGAAGGAATTACGACGATCACGTGCAGCGGGACTTAACATGATACCGACGACAACAGGGCCCGCAAAGGCCCTTGCACTCGTCATTCCGGAATTAAAGGGAAAATTCGACGGCTTTTCGATGAGGGTGCCGACGCCGACCGTATCCGTTGTGGATTTTACCGCAACAATCGAAAAATCAACCACAAAGGAAGAGCTTAATGCGGCGTTTGTCAAAGCATCCGAAGGAACATTGAAAGGCATTCTGGGAACAACTTCAGGAGAATACACGGACCCGATTGTATCAATGGATTTCAAGGGCGACGACAGGTCGGCAATAGTCGATCTCCCCACGAATATCGTGATGGGCGGCAGCCTTGTCAAGGTCATTGCATGGTATGACAATGAATGGGGTTATTCGTGCCGTACGGCCGATCTTGCCTGGAAAATTTCCCAAACCCTTTGAACGGAATTTACAAAAACAGGCTGGTCATCAAACGTCAATCTTGCCGTGTTTATTAATTATGCCCATGAGCCAGCCGTAAATCACGGAAGTCAGGCCGCTTGCAAAATCTTCCCTTATCATATTGGGGTCGGTTATATTGAAAATCACTCCGACTTCATTTCTTGCCGGATCGATTCTCGCCGTATAGGAGAGGTGCACCTTTAGTATGGAATTCTGGATAAACAGCCTTAATGACAGCCTGTTTTTAAGTTTGAAATAATTGAAATCGCTTGTATCATTCAACTCCATGCACAAATCGCCAAGGCTGATATTTTTGATCCGCCCGTAAATTA
>JBJKSS010000326.1:0-4168 GCA_046703745.1 Spirochaetota bacterium | reverse complement strand
TTGTTTCAGGGACAGAGCCATTGATTTTTGCCACGAGTGCGGGGATTTTCCCTGCCGCCTGCTCCAGCCTCTTGCGGACAATGCTGACAAATTCCCGCACAATCTTAAAGTCTACAACCTCTGTTTGATAAAAAAGCTTGGCGTGGAGAAGTGGGCTGCTGATCGTGCAAAAAAGGATTTCGAACATTATTATTCCGGCAAACTGGAAGATATAATGAACGGCTGATTTTGTATGGAAACAAGGGGTTGCAACCCCTTGTTTCCGGGATGGCAGATGAGGAGGATAAATGAAAATTGAAAAATATTCCGCAAAAGGTGCCGGGGTTGATATCCCGGCAATTAAAATAACCGCATCGGCTGATTCGCCGAATGCAATCATAATTCACGGCTACGGCGGGAGCAAGGAAGAAATGCTGGGATTAAGCTGGAGAATCTCAAGCCTCGGATTCAACACTATCACGATCGATCTGCGGGGACATGGCCAGAATGTTCATCCAATGTCATTTAAAATTATGGAAGATGTTGAAAATATTGTTAGCGAGTTGAAATCTTCATCCGGTACTGTAATTGCAATCGGCCATTCCCTCGGAGGGCGGCTGGCATTGTTATCGAAAGCGGATTATAGAATCGGCATATCTCCTGCTTTAAACCAGGATTTTTCTTTAGCAACCAGATCATTCATCAACAACATGCGTAAATAGTAAATACAGGGTCAGGGAAGAAAGCCCGGGTACGGTTTTTAAAATACTGGAAGACCTTCCCACTGTTGATGCGGGATTGAATGACCACGATCTGATACTGTACGGATCGAGGGATGTCCCGGAAATAACCGGGTATTGCGACGGGCTTTCAAAAATCCGCAAAAACATCATAAAGATCGATAATGCCATGCACAGCGACATATTTCTCCTTGAAAAAACCTTTTCATTGATTGAAAATCATTTGTTGTCATACACCCGATTTCCTAAAAGCAGGACAAATTCTAAAACCGTTAAAAAAAAAGAAATTTAATCATTACTTGAATTTTTTTTGCTCTGCATTCCTTTTATGATAGAATAACATTAAATAATGTATAAAAGGAGTTTGAATATGGCAGAAGTTAAAGGTCATGCGATAATATCCTGTAAAAATTATCTTACAAAACGGTTTTCAGATAAAGATTTATTAAAGCTTAAAGATGTATTGAGTGAAAATAATTATAATATTCTATTTCATGCCGAAGGCGAAAAGGAATATCCCCTGAATGATTTCATTGAAATTAACAAGGCCATCTGTAAAATTTTCAGTGATGGAAACACCAATATTTTAAGGGAAATAGGCAGGCAGAGTGCAACGGATGCTGTGAAAGGTGTTTTAAAGGCATTCTTCAAATTCGGCAGTCCCCAGTTCATCATGAAGCTTGCAACCGAAGTATTCAGCAAATATTATAATACGGGTAAATTAATCTATGTGGAATCCACAAAAAACAGCGTTGTGGCCGATTTGCAGGATTTTAAGATTGATAATAAAGAAGATATGGAATTCATCTGCAAGAGGGTTGAAGGCTGGATAGAAAGATCCATAGAAATATCCGCAGGCAAGGGAATGAAAACCATTCAGACAAAATGCATGGCAAAAGGTGATGAAAGCTGCATGTTTTACACGGAATGGCAAAATTGATTTTCACTGCCTCCAGTAATGAAGATCGAATTTGTTATCGGGCTTTACGCCGTAAAATCTTGCCGGGTTTATATCGATCCCTCCTCTTCTCGTGTAAAAACATTTTACAATCAACAAACCTGGCTTGATCAATTCGTAGATATCCCGGAAAATGCTCTCGCAGCAAGATTCGTGGTAACCGCTGTGCGTGCGGTATGAAACAATGTATTCAAGAAGGGATCCCGGCTCGACAATTGTGCCGGAGTTGTACCTGATGTAAACAGTTGCAAGATCAGGCTGGCCGGTTACGGGGCAGTTTGTTTTCAATGCATGGGAATAATGCTCCACCGTTTTTTTTACGCCTGTCTTTTTTACTTTCAAGAGGCCGGGTGATAATTCATATTCGGTACAGGAAGCGCCAATGCCGTCGAGCAGTAGTTTTCCCGGTATCTTTGTGAACCTCATTTTATCATTCTGATTTTTCATCGCCAGATCCAGATATTCCGCTTTCAGGCCATCTTTCAGATCATTCATGATGATTTTTGCAGGCTCGCCGTCATCGTTGAATTTTGTCATGGCAAAGCTTCCGAGATAAAGCTTCAGTGATTTTGACTCGACGATGTTTGCCGAATCCGCAGGGTAGACGATCCGCAGTATTCTGTTTTGAGGAATGCCGTTTTTATCAAGGTAGCCAAACTCATAAGCGTTCCACAGATCGTATCCGGTGAATATTTTTTCATCGATATTATTCTTCCGCCTTTCGTTTTTCCGCGGAATGAAGAAAAGGAGTTTCCTGTCATAATCGATGGCGGTTTTTATTTTCCTGCCGAGCGGATTGGTCCTCATCTGTACTTCCTTTTGTATTCTTCAAAGCCTTTTTTACGCAGCCTGCACGCAGGGCATTTGCCGCAGCCCCTGCCGTAATCGTTGAGTTTTTCGATGCCGTTGTAGCATGTGAGGGTTTCCTTCAGAATGAAGTCGAGGCAGCCCAGCTCCTCTGCAAACCTGAATGTCTCGGCCTTGGAGAGCCACATGAGCGGAGTGTGTATAACGACCTTGTCCTTAAAATCCGTTGCAAGGTTGAGTGAAGCCTGCATCGATTTTATGAATACGTCCCTGCAGTCCGCGTAGCCGGAATAATCTGTTTCGCACACGCCTATTACGATGTGTCTCACGTTGATCGTTGCGGCCCAGGCCGATGAGAGGGAGAGGAAAAACAGGTTGCGGTAAGGCACGAAGCTCGACGGCACGCTGTCATTGAGTTTGTGCCTTTTGTTCACGCTTGCCTTGCCCTTGAACAGGTTTGATTCTACAAGGCCGGAAATGAATGTCATGTCTATGACTTTTTGATCCACCCCGAGCTTATCGCATATCCCGCGCGCTATCCCGATTTCGTTGGAATGCTTCTGGTTGTAGTCGAAGCTCACCGCATGGACCTTTTTGAAATTTTCAATGGCCCAGAAAAGGCATGTTGCAGAATCCTGCCCGCCGCTTACGAGTACAAGGGCTTCCTCTTTTTTATATGACTGGTTCATTTTTATTCTCCATGATTAATATATTTAATAAACCGGAAAAAGTAAAGATGTTAATTTTTATCGTCAAGGATTGCATTTAAATACAAAAAAATATGATGCGGGAGATAAAATTGACAATTGTCAGGTTATTATTTAAAATATCCTCATTAAAGTAAAAAAAATATTAAAAGGAAGTTTAAAATGCTGGACAACATGGACGACAAGCTTTTGAATGCGATGTATGACACTTTGCCCGTTGAGGTTACGATAATCGATGCGAATGACAGAGTTGTGAGCTGGAACCGCCACAACAACAGGCTTTTCTACAGGCCGGAGGTGTGCATGGGGCTTGATTTCAGGGAATGTCATCCTGAAGAAAGCCTCGATCTTGTGGAAAAAATAGTATCAGAGATGAAAAGCGGCAAGAGGAACACTGCAAGGTTCTGGATAGACATGCATGTGGACAAGGAGAAAAAAATAACCCACAAGGTGCAGATAGAATTTTTTGCATTGAGGGACATTAATTCCAACTACATCGGATGCATGGAATGCACTATGGATGTAGAGGATATCATGCACCTTGAAGGCGAAAGAAGGCTCCTTGACGAGAGAGAGGCTTAGGCCATTTCCTTCCTGATTTTTTCGAGGCTCTCCGCTGCTTCCTTTGCGTTTTGGTGGAAGTCGCTCAATGCCTTGCATGCATAATCCTGGCAATGTGCACAATTATCAACTTTTTTTGAAACCGCACATTTTCTGATTTCGCACATCTGGCAGTAGCCAAGCTTGGGCTTGTCCTCATCAAGACAGCCGTAGCAGTTGACCATCTCGGGTTTCATGTCAAAATTAAACTGTTTCGACCACTCTGCTGCAAGCTTGATTTTTGCTTCCTCGTCATTGTTGATTGTTGCAGAATACGCCGGGCATTTGCTGCAATTGATCCCGCATTTTGCAATTATTTCCATAAATATTTCTCCTTGTAAAATTATTTATTAAAAATCTGGCATTCAGGGCAATAG
>JBJKSS010000325.1:0-4985 GCA_046703745.1 Spirochaetota bacterium | reverse complement strand
GATAGCGCAGAGCGTAAAGGACAATCTTGCAGAGGAACCTTTAATTGAAAAAATCGAAGTAAAAGGGGCCTACCTCAATTTTTTCCTGAACAGGGAATTAATAGCAAAAGAGCTAATTCCGAAAATTATCAATGAGAATGCCGGTTACGGCAGGCTTTCAAAAAACGACAAAAAAATGCTTATCGAATTCTCAAGCCCCAACACCAACAAGCCTCTGCATCTCGGGCATTGCCGCAACAACGTGCTTGGCGATGCAGTTGCGAAAATTTTTGATTTCTGCGGGTATGAGGTGACAAAGCTCAACCTCATAAACGACAGGGGCATCCACATCTGCAAATCGATGATCGCATACAAAAAATTCGGCAATGGCACGACGCCGGAAGCCGAAGACAAAAAGAGCGACCATTTTGTCGGCGACTATTATGTGAAATACGCAAAGGAATCAGAAAAAGACCCGGCGCTGGAAAAAGAGGCACAGGAGCTGCTCCTTTTGTGGGAAAAAAACGACCAGCCTACCATCGAATTATGGAAAAAAATGAACAAATGGGCAGTTGACGGCATTATGAAAACATACTGCCGGATGGGGATAAAATTCGACAGCATCGAGTATGAAAGCATAAATTACCTCTACGGCAAGGACATTGTGAATGAGGGACTGGCCAAAAGCGTATTCTACAAAAACGATGACGGAAGTGTATGGATCAACAACGAAGATATAGGCCTTGACAAAAAAGTGCTTTTAAGATCCGACGGCACAAGTGTCTACATAACGCAGGATCTTGGAACCGCTGCAAAAAGGCACGACAAATACGGGTTCGACGAGATGATCTATGTCGTTGGTTCGGAGCAGATATACCACTTCCAGACGTTATTCGCCACTTTGAAAAAGCTCGGGTTCGGCTGGGCCGAAAAATGCAGACATCTTTCATACGGCATGGTGAATCTTCCTGAAGGCAAGATGAAGAGCCGTGAAGGCAATGTCGTTGATGCTGACAATCTCATCGATCTTTTGCACGGCATGTCGATGGAAGTCATTAATGAAAAAGACAGGGACATGACAGAATCGGAAAAACCCGGGGTTGCAGAAAAAATCGCCCTTGCCGCCCTGAAATACTACCTCCTCAATTTCAGCACCGCCAAGGATGTGATGTTCAGCCCGGAAAAATCGATAAGCTTTGACGGCAACACGGGACCGTATATCCAGTACACAACCGCAAGGCTTAATTCTCTTTTCGGGAAGATGAACGGCAGTATCGATGTTTCAGGTGATTTTATGGGAGAGTACAAATTGAATGATGACGAGGCCAATATAGTAATCCAATTGCTTGACTTCGAGGAGGCTGTTTATAATGCCTGCGAAAACCTCTCGCCGGTAGATATCTGCGGTTTTGTTTACGAGCTTGCAAGGCTGTACAACAAATTCTACCATGACAATCCGGTTTTAAGGGCCGATACAGGTGAAATCGCAAACATCAGACTTGCGATTTCAAAGGCGTCTGAATTCATAATAAAAGCCTGCATAAGCCTCCTGGGCTTTGAGCCGCTTGAAAAGATGTAATCCTTTTTGCGTAGAATCATTTTGATTTCAAAATAATTTGAATTTATTTTTTTTTATATTATAATGAAACAAAGGGATACAATTGAATGTCAGAAAAACATTACAAAATATACCTGAATGAATTTGTGAGAATTATAGTGTGTTTTCTGACAAATGGAAATGAAGTGAAAAATTTTGTTGTGAAGCTGGAATATTTTTATTTGAATGGATGGTTTGAAATAGAAAGATACGATTGCTATCACAACTATATTCATAAAGATATTTTGGATAGAAATGGTAATAAAAAACGTGTGATAAAATATGGAATGTCTGATAAAAAAACTGCATTGAATTTTGCAATTGCCGATTTCAGGGAAAATTTTAATTTCTATACCTGGAGGTTTATCAATGATAAAAAATAAAAGGTCTGAAGTGGAAGAATTCATGGTAATTCTGGAAAAACAGGGATTTGCGGAAATTACAGATGAAGAAAAAAAAACCGATGAATTCAGAAATTCAATATCGTGTGTTAAGAAATATATTTCTGAAAGATCAAAGGGGAATAAAAAAATCAAATCAAAATAATAGCCAGAATGAAAGTAAATTGGAAAAAGTGATTTTCTTGGCTTTGAGCCGCTTGAAAAGATGTAAATTTAATTTATTTTAAAAATATCTTGTAAATTTGATAAAAAATACTATAATTTTAAAAGAATGCATTAAAGTATTAAAATTATATGCCGATAGAGTTAATGGGATATTCTCTTTATAATGGGGATTACAAAGCGGATTAATTCCTAAGAGACTTAAGTTGGAATGAAGTCTTGATTAATTTTAAGGATTTCAAGGAGGAATCATAAGTTAAAAGGGGATTTATTGGGACAAGATAACCCGTTAGGGTTACTTTAAACAAAACCGGGTAAGGACACCCGGGGAATGTTTCATGGAGGAAACATATGATAATTAATCACAACATCTCATCTATTAATGCAAACAATGTATTAAAGTTTAATAACAGAAACTTGGAAAAAAGCATGGAAAAATTGGCTTCCGGCTTAAGAATCAACAGGGCTGGTGATGACGCTTCCGGACTGGCAGTATCTGAAAAAATGAGAAGCCAGATCAGGGGTTTGAACCAGGCCGAGAAAAACGCTCAAAACGGCATATCTTTCGTTCAAGTTGCAGAAGGTTATTTACAGGAATCCCAGGATATTATCCAGAGAATAAGAGAGCTCTCTGTTCAGGCTTCAAATGGAATTTATTCCAATGAAGACAGGATGATGATCCAGGTGGAAGTCAGTCAATTGATCAATGAAGTGGACAGGATCGCTTCACATGCACAATTTAACGGAATGAACATGCTCACAGGAAGATTTGCAGACGCCGAAAAGCTCGGCGGGGTGAGAACAGGTTCGATGTGGTTCCATATCGGAGCAAATATGGACCAGAGAATTTCAGTATTCATTGGAACAATGACGGCAACAGGTTTGGGTATAAAGCAAATAGGCACAGGGCAAATTCTGTCCCTGTCGACTGCTGACGGTGCAAACAGCGCCATAGGCACTCTTGACCTGGCTTTAAGAAAAGTCAACAAGCAAAGGGCCGATCTTGGTGCATACCAGAATAGATTGGAATATGCAACAAGGGGATTAGCAGTAAGCGCCGAAAACATGCAGGCTGCCGAGTCTATTATAAGGGACACCGACATGGCAAGTGAAATGGTTAATTACACAAAATACAATATTTTGATGCAGTCTTCCACCGCCATGCTGGCACAGGCCAACCAGAAAACTCAGGCTGTGTTGCAGTTATTAAGAGGGTAATTTAACAAAATTAATAGTTCTTTGAAATATATTTTTTTCAAGTACCTTCCTTGAGAAAGCATAGTTGGGCGGATATTACCATCCCGGGACGCGGGGCGGCGATGTCTGTTTTAAAAAGTACCTTAACGGGGCAGAAAATGCGGTTTTATCTTTAAGGCAACTTTAAACAGTGGAACTATTGCATATTAAGGACAAAAAATGCGACATGATCTATGAGGGTAGGTTATGTTTTATTATCAAGGAGGGTAATTATGATAATTAATCACAACATTTCGTCCATGAACGCAGACAGAATTTTAAAATTCAAGGTAAAAGATGTCGACAACGACATGGAAAAATTAGCCAGCGGTTTGAGAATCAATAAAGCCGGTGATGATGCTTCAGGACTTGCTGTATCTGAAAAAATGAGAGGCCAGATCAGAGGCTTGAACCAGGCTGAGAGAAACATTGAAAACGGTGTTTCTTTTATCCAGACAACTGAAGGATACCTGCAGGAAAGCCAGGACATCCTTCACAGGATAAGAGAACTGGCAGTTCAGTCTTCAAATGGCATTTATTCAAATGAAGACAGGGCTCAGGTTCAGGTTGAAATCGACCAGTTGGTTAGCGAAGTTAACAGGATTGCTTCACACGCTCAGTTTAACGGGATGAACATGTTGACCGGAAGATTTGCCCAGAACACAGTGGCAGGCGCCGGTGCAACAATGTACTTTCATGTCGGTGCGAACATGGATCAGAGAGAAGTAGTGTATATCGGCACGATCACAGCTACAAGATTGGGTCTTCAGGATCCTACAACAAAAGCTGCATTGAGTGTTAGTACTGCTGATAATGCAAATGCCGCTATCGGCAAACTGGACAATGCTTTGTTAATTGTCAGCAAGCAAAGAGCTGATCTGGGCGCATATCAAAACAGATTTGAAATGGCTGAAAAAGGCGTTGCAATTGCTGCACAAAACATTCAGGCTGCTGAATCAATCATAAGGGATACCAACATGGCAGACGAGATGGTTGATTATACAAAGAACCAGATACTTGTTCAGACAAGTACTGCAATGTTGGCACAGGCTAACACAAGACCACAGGCCGTTCTTCAGTTATTAAGAGGTTAATAGCTTTTAATATTCAAGAATTTTGTGATCTTTGCTGATATTTTGCCCCTAATATTTAATTAAGATAAAACCGCAATTTTTTTATAGAAAATGCCTCTGTTTGCTTATCAAGCAGAGGCATTTTCCGATAATTAATATAGGTCCAGGCGTTGATTTTTTTATCAAAAAGGGCCTTAAATACCCGGGATCAGTTGAAGTGTTTCTGATCCGGGGGTTTGCGGCAAGATAATGGGGATCTAAAAATATAGGATAAAGGAGGGGATATAACCTAAAGTCAAGGAGGATAGAACAATGATCGATGTTGAAAATGTTAATTCTGAAAAAATGATTTCTGTCGTAAATCATCTTTTGGGGTCAAAAAATGATAATATCAAAACAAAACCTGAAAATCTTTCTGAAACGGAAATCAGGGATATTATTCAGAAGCAGATTCCGGGAAAGGATATGGAAAAGCTTGCGGAAAACATAAGAAAAATAGTAGAAGCAAGCGATGTTTTCAATAAGGTTGTAGAATTA
>JBJKSS010000324.1:0-3735 GCA_046703745.1 Spirochaetota bacterium | reverse complement strand
TTGACCTGACAAGCCGTTTTACATCCTTTTTATCCCGAGCACTCTTAAATCGGAATATTTTCGTGTATTGATTTCCTGCCATTCATCATATATAACATATCTATGGTGAGTGTTTAATTAAAATTTGCTGCATTAGTAAATGACCAAAGAAGTTCGGAAGGCAAAATGGAATACGATAATCAAAACAGAATAACTAAATTTGAAATGGAATCAAAATTTCAAGACTCATACAACAAAACCGAAGAGGAATTCTTTTATTAAACCTCCCGCGCGACTCACCTGACATCAAGCATCAAAAGCTAAACATTAAGCGCAACCTGCTTGAAATTTATTAAAAATAAGATATAATATTTTAATGCTGAAATTTTTATTCTCATTTTGCGCAATTTTCATTCTCAATCAATTCTTGCATGCCGATCCGGGGGATGACCTGTACAATGCTGTTAAAAACAACGACATTGCCGTAATAAAAACAGCCTTAAAAAATGGAACGGACATAAATCAAAAATATGGGTATTCCAGGACAGCGTTGATGCTTGCCTGTGTGTGGAACCATAAAGAGGTTGTCGAATTTTTGATATCAAACGGAACCAACGTGAATGCCAGAGATGAAGTCGGTCTAACTGCACTGATGCTTTCGCAGAACGTCGATATCGTTTCAATGCTGATATCAAAAAGAGCAGACGTTAACGCAATCTGTCCTGATGGAGGCACAGTCCTGATGGATGCGTGCGAGTCGAATGAAATTGAAATCGCTGAATTATTGATTTCTAAAGGAGCGGATGTTAATGCAAGATCCGATGACAAAAGTACGGCTCTGATAATTGCCTGCCGGCAGGGTTATAAAAGACTTGCCGAATTATTGATTTCCAAAGGTGCCGACGTCGACGCTGCCGACAAAAAGAATAATACCGCGCTATCATGGGCAAGGGATCTGGGACATGATGAACTGGCAAAATTCCTTATTACAAAAGGAGCAAAAAGTTTAAAAGACGATCTATTTAATACAATATTCTTCGGTGATCTTGAAGGAGTAAAAGCCGCCCTTCAAAACGGAGCGGACGTTAACTCAAAATCTGTTGATGATAAATCCGCATTAATCTGGGCATGCATGAAACAGAACAAAGCGATTGTTCAGTTATTAATATCAAAAGGCGCAGAAGTAAACGCAAAGGACATCTATGGATGGAATGCACTGATATGGTACATACTCAACTCAGAGAAGGATGACACCGATATTCCCGTTTTGCTCCTTGAAAGCAGAATCGACGTTAATGTAAAATGGGGCAAATTTGAAAATACTGCCCTGAGCGAGGCTGAATGCAGGGGTTTCGATAAGATATCGGAATTATTGAAAAAATACGGAGCCAAGGAACCTGAAAATTTATAAAGACGCAATATTTTACGTCTTTAACATACAAGGTATACTTCACGTACAGCAAAGTATGCTGGACTTAAAGCAAATGAATAATTCTTAAATATACTTGACCAATGTACTCAATAATTGATAATCGATGTTTTCAGCATTATTATATTCATCCAGGTCTTTAAATTCTTTCTGGTTATTTATCAGACCAAAATCAAGGTTTTTATATGTCCAGAATAAGTATCCTATCTGGTTGGAAGACAGAATTTTCAAAAAATTGTCTATCCAGAGCAGTCTCGAATTATGCGGGGCCTTGAGATAAACACCGAATTCACCACAGAAAACGTCCTTTTTTGTCTTTTCCTTGAATTCAATTACCTGTTTTAACCTGTTAATCAGATATTGCTCATCGATCAATTCATTGCCTTCATGATAGGGAAAATCAAGCGAGTCTGGCGACCCCTGAGGTGTCCAGTAAGCCTTTTGATGAGTGAATTTTTCCGGTTGATAAAAATGAAAAGAATAGATTATGTCTTCCAGATCACATAACGGCTCAAGTTTTTTAATCGTACCGGCATTGCCGCCCAGGTTTGAATCAACAACGATTTTGTTATTATAATTTTTATTCCTCAAAGTAATTATTGCTCTTCTGTAAAAATTGATTAAAGCATCATCATCATCGCTTTGAGGTTCATTCAAAATCTCCAGATAAACATGATCTTGTTGATAGATATGCTGCATTACAGTGTCAAGAACCTCTATATGCTTTTCAATCAATGAATTGTCCTTGAAAAACAACACTTTTTTATTATTTAAAGGATCGAGAAAATGGTGCCATGGGGTTACATGAAAATCAAGAATACAGATCATGTTGTATTTTTTTGCCCATTCGACCGTCTTAACAATATGATTAATACCAGTCCTGTTAGGCGTCAT
This sequence comes from Spirochaetota bacterium, assembly GCA_046703745.1. Taxonomy (GTDB): domain Bacteria; phylum Spirochaetota; class GWE2-31-10; order GWE2-31-10; family JAFGQB01; genus CAZHHK01. The sequence continues at coordinate 1,433 of JBJKSS010000324.1, read as the reverse complement.
TTTTCTTTCATCTTCAATTACGCAGGAGAAATCAAACGGCAGCCTGATGGAATTAAAACCCCACCGGGATATTTTTTTAACATCATCCTCTTTAATAAAATTATCCCAATGGGATGTTTCAGGGGCGGCCTGTGAGAGCCATCCGCCTATATTAATTCCTTTTAATATCATATTGTTCAAATCCCCTGTTACCGCTCATTATCCTTGACAATCTTGCCCTTAAAACCCATTTTTTCCTTGGTCGTAAGGCAGATTATCAAATAACCATCCTTGACAACTATATTGCTGTACGAGAAATCAACCAGGTTCCCGTCAAATGACCAGTCTCCCTTGCCCCATCTTTTATTGTCAAAGCTGTCAAAATCATCCTTCCATTTAAGGGTGAAATTGGATTTATTATCCCCTTTCCCTGGAGTATATTCATAGTACTTTATCCAGTTTACAAACTGGTACACGGGGAGAATTTTTTTGTCAAATTTACCAACCCAGTCCTCCCACTTGGCGATCCACAAATTCATCCTGTATGTCTGGGGCATGTCGCGAAGATCAACAACCTGCTGGCTCTTGTCAGCGGTATCTTTCCTTACAAGCTTGTTGTCAACGAGCCAAGCCACATAATCCGGTGTCCATTCAATTGTATAAGTATGATATTCCTTATCAAGGTTCTCGATTTTATCAACCTTTTCGCTGGTTATCCGCTTGTCGGCAAATCCGGTAATTATATTGGTCTGGAAAAGATTTTTTTCCTTGCCGATGGATTCGATATCTATCTCTCTCCACGGGTTGGGAGCACCCTTCCATGAAATATTGTCATAAGTGAAAAAACTTGATACCACTCCTTTTTCGGATACAAGCCTGGCCCTCACTTCAAATTTTCCGAATAACACCTTGTCATTCGAATAAAGCTCTCCGCCCTTATAATCCTTCCCGTGATCCTGGGCATAAAAGTAAACGACAAACAAAAGCATAAAGACCAATATCAAGATAAATTTATTTTTCATAAACAGATCTCCTTGAATATAAATGACTGTAATTATACCGATCCCGGTAAATCGGGATTCCTTTTAAGTATATAATTAAAATCATTTTAAAGTCAATGGAATGAGTTAATGAAAACGATTACATAGAAAAAGGGCCATCATGAATCAATTTTTCTGGTTGATCCCCTGATGATTATATCCGATTTGATCAATGTTTCTCTTGATGTCTTTTTGCAGGTAATATGGTCTTCGATTTTTTTCACAGCGGCCCTTGACAGCTGCGAATAATTTTGCCTGACAGTTGTTATTCCCGAGTAATAGTACTGCGAAATATCAATGTCATCAAATCCCGTAACGCTTATGTCGTCGGGACATTTTAATCCGCTTTTAACGATCCGGTTTATTGCCCCGACGGCCAGGGTATCATTGCAGCACATAACGGCAGTAGGCGCA
>JBJKSS010000323.1:0-2857 GCA_046703745.1 Spirochaetota bacterium | reverse complement strand
GAAATGGGGTTCATAAACGGATTTGAGGATATCATCCAGATCGAGGTCAACCTGTTAAGATCGATATTCGAAAAACTGGACAAGAACTGTAAAAATGAAATGGAGCTTTTAAACATAACATTGCCCCGGCTGGACAAGATACTGATGTTCGAGCTCGATGAAATACATGAGATAATCTTCAGGGAATTCGGTAAGGATCACAGGGGTGAAAAGGACCTCGCACCGGAAGAGGAAAAACTGATCTGCGATTATTCGCTGAAAAATCACGGTACGGAATTCGTTTTTGCCACGCATTTTCCCTCGGAAAAAAGGCCGTTTTATACAATGGATGATCCGGCTGATCCTTCCAAGACACTCTCTTTCGATCTGCTTTTCAGGGGGCTCGAGATAACCACAGGCGGACAGCGTCTTCACAGATACGAGGATTATATAGCCAAAATGAACAGGCTCGGCATGAACACTTCTCTCTTCGAATCATACCTTCAGACTTTCAAATACGGCATGCCTCCGCACGGTGGGTTCGGGCTCGGGCTGGAAAGGCTCACATCGTTAATCTGCAATCTTGCAAATGTCAAGGAAGCGAGCCTCTTCCCGCGGGACATAAACAGGCTGGAACCGTGATGAATTCATATTAATAAAGTTTTGTAAGCAAAACCCTGTAGGACAGCAGTCTTTTAACTGTAATTTCATCCAACTTCAAGTTATTTTAAATTAATTTTAATGATTCTTGAAAAATTTAGTTTAACAAACCGTTAAACTTAAGGTATAATGCTTTTTAAAAATAATCAGTATCCGGCCCAAGATGCTGAGGTATTGATCAGACAGCGTTCCCGGAACGATGATAAAAAGTTTTGCTTTTTCAGGGCCGGTGGAAAAACAGTATGAATTTCAGTTTGAAAAGTTACAGTAAAAATTTTTTTATCCTGCTCGTGGTGCTTGTCGGGATTGCAATAATTTTGTGCGGCTATGCCTATTTCAGGTATGAAGAGAATGCGATTCGTGTCGACAAGATCAGTGAATTAAGGGCCATATCCGGTTTGAAAATAAAAGAGCTCTCTCAATGGCGCTCGGAGAGGCTCTCCGAAGCTGTTTTTTTCTCGGGCAATGCTTCATTCGTAAGGCACACCGCCGAGCTGCTGAATGACAGGTATAACGCTGCGTTAATCGATTACTTCAACAAGACACTGTCGCCCATCGTTTCAAATCACGATTATGAAGATGTTTTCATCACCCTTCCGTCGGGTAAAATATTTTATTCTTTCGAAGGGAAAACGCAAGAGCTGGACAGCACGGCGGTTGCTAATATTGTTGAATCAGGAAACAGGAACAAAATAATTTTCGGTGATTTGTATTATAATGCGGCACATAAAAAAATACACCTTGATATAGCTGCACCGATATATAATGACATGGGAAAACTGATCGCTGTACTGCTTCTCCGCATTGACCCGCATTATTATCTTTATCCCCTGACCCGTACATGGCCTATCAGGAGCAAAACCGCCGAAACATTGATCGTCAGGAAAGATGACGGCAATGTGGTTTTCCTCAATGAATTGAAGTACCGCAGGGATAGTGCCCTGTTTTTTAAAATTCCTCTGACAAAAAATGAAACTCCTGCTGTCCGGGCCGTGCTGGGGCATTCGGGAATTTTTGAAGGCAGGGATTACCGCAATGCAGATGTCCTGTCAGATATTGAACGCATTCCTGATACCTCGTGGTTTATGGTAGCCAAGATAGATAAAAATGAAATCTTTTCGGAGCTTTACTACAGGGCAATTGTGATCACGGTAATTGTTTTTATCCTGATAATGATGTTCGGCTTCGGGCTCGGCTTCATTTATAATTATCAGCAGAAAGTTATGGTGAATGAAGGCAGGGTGAAGCTTGAAACAGCGGTAAGGGCCTCGAACACAGGGTTGTGGGATTGGGACATGGGCACCAACAGGGTCGAATATTCAACCGAATGGAAAAAGCAGATCGGTTATGAAGATTATGAGATCGGGAATGATTTTTCGGAATGGCAGAGCAGGATTCATCCGGAAGATGCCCGGCAGGCTTTGAAAAATATTGATGAGTATGTTAAAAATCCGAAAAATGATTACCGGAACATTTTTAGATTCAGACACAAGGACGGCTCATACCGCTGGATACTTGCAAAAGGATCGATCATATTCGACGGTAAAAACAATCCGTCCAGGATGCTCGGCTCACACCTTGATATTACCGATTTGAAATTATATGAGATGGAAAGGGAAACCACGATTGAGTTTCTGCGCCTGATTAATTCCGAAAACAATACGGACGGCCTCATAAAATCGGCAGTAAATTTTTTTCATGAAAAATCCGGGTTTGAAGCGGTCGGGATCAGGCTTGTTAAAGACGGGGATTATCCGTATTACGAAACCCGCGGATTCCCGCCGGAATTCGTGCTTGCCGAAAGCAGCCTTTGCAGCCGTGATAAAAACGGTGAAATCCTGAGAGATGAAAATTTCAATCCCGTTCTGGAATGCATGTGCGGCAATGTGATCAGGGGAAGGTTCGATCCGTCCAAACCGTTTTTTACAGCAAGGGGGAGCTTCTGGTCCAACAGCACCACAAAACTTCTTACTGCCACAACCGATACGGACAGGCAGGCAAGGACGCGCAACAGGTGCAACGGCGAGGGATATGAATCTGTCGGGCTTTTTGCCCTGCGGACGGGGAATGAATGCCTGGGCCTTCTCCAGTTGAATGACAGGCATGAAAACATGTTCACCGGGCAAACCCTTTCATTGTGGGAAAGATTCGCCGATTACCTTGCTGTTGCACTATCAAGGAGCATAGCCCAGGAAAAACTGAAGGAAAGTGAAGAACG
>JBJKSS010000322.1:0-5062 GCA_046703745.1 Spirochaetota bacterium | reverse complement strand
TTGTCGTATATTTCAAACCCACGGCAGCAGCTATATCGCCGCTGAAAACCTCATCGATTTCATCCCTCTTGTTTGCATGCATCTGCAGAAGCCTGCCGATTCTTTCTTTTTTTTCAGTTGTGGAATTATAAACAAAGGAACCGCTTTTTAAAGTCCCCGAATACACCCTGAAAAATGTCAATTTACCGACATAAGGATCCGTCATTATCTTGAAGGCAAGAGCACTGAACGGCTCCTCATCGCATGCGATCCTCTCGATTGTTTCTCCGTCTTCCGGCCTTATACCCTTTACCGGAGGAATATCTATAGGAGAAGGCAAATAATCTATAATTGCATTCAAGGCCAATTGGACACCCTTGTTTTTTATAGCCGAACCGCAAAGCATGGGAAACAATTTGACTTCAACAGCACCTTTTCTAAGCGCGGCTTTTATCCTGTCAACAGCAATCTCCCTGCCTTCAAGATAAAAATTCATTATTTCATCATCAACATCGCAAAGTGCTTCAATCATTTTGTCGTGAAATTCTTTTGCCTTATCTTTCAAGTCTTCCGGTATTTCGATCTCTGTATAATTAACAAGCTCTTTTTCTTCGGTAAACAAATAAGCTTTCATTTCAACGAGATCTACAACCCCCTTAAAATTGGCTTCTGCACCGATGGGTATCTGGATAGGAACAGAATTTGCTCCCAGCTTGTCTCTTGTCTGCTTGAAAACAGAATAGAAATCAGCGCCGATCCTGTCCATCTTATTGACAAATATCAATCTTGGAACAGAATATTTATTCGCCTGCCTCCAAACAGTCTCCGACTGAGGCTGTACTCCTCCGACCGAGCAGAAAACACCTACCGCACTATCGAGCACCCTTAAAGACCTTTCGACCTCAACGGTAAAATCAACATGCCCGGGGGTATCTATAATATTGATCCTGTTGTTGTTCCAGAAACATGTTGTTGCTGCAGAGGTTATTGTTATACCTCTTTCTTTTTCCTGTTCCATCCAGTCCATTGTGGCTTCGCCGTCATGAACTTCGCCAATCTTATGACTCACACCGGTATAAAACAAAACCCTTTCGGTAAAAGTGGTTTTACCGGCATCAATATGAGCCATAATACCTATATTTCTGGTCTTTTCTAATGTTACCTTCCTAGCCATTCTTAAACCTTATTCTCCCTAATTATTACCATTTAAAATGAGAGAAAGCCTTGTTGGCTTCCGCCATTTTATGTGTATCATCTTTTTTCTTGTATGAACTTCCAGTCTTATTGAATGCATCCATCAACTCGTTTGTTAATTTTGCCTGCATTGTCTTTTCACCTCTTGAACGTGAATATGAAATTATCCACCTCATTGCAAGGGCCCTTCCTCGTTCTTCGTTGACTTCAATAGGAACCTGGTATGTTGCACCGCCCACTCTTCTTGATTTTACTTCAACAAGCGGAGCTACATTCTTTAAAGCCGTATCAAAAACTTCCAACGCATCCTTGCCTGTTTTTTCCTGGAGAGCATCAAGCGTCCCGTAAAAAATCTTCCTTGCAACCGATTTCTTGCCTTCATTCATCATAATATTGATAAATTTTGACACGATTACGCTGTGATATTTCTCATCTTCAATAACTTCTCTTTTAGAAATATGCCTGTTTCTTGCCATAAATCACTCCATTATGCCTTCGGCCTTTTTGCGCCGTATTTTGATCTTGCCTGTTTTCTGTCCTCAACTCCAAGAGTATCCAGTGCACCTCGTATTACGTGATACCTGACACCGGGTAAATCTTTTACCCTGCCGCCCCTGATCAGTACAACCGAATGCTCCTGCAAATTGTGCCCGACACCCGGAATATATGCTGTAACTTCATATCCGCTGGTCAACCTTACCCTGCATGCTTTTCTTAATGCAGAATTAGGCTTCTTCGGGGTCAAAGTCATAACCCTGGTGCAAACACCTCTTCTTTGCGGACAATTTCTTAATGCCGCAGATTTTGTTTTAGAAGTAGTTTTCTTTCTGCCTGTACGTATCAACTGATTAATTGTTGGCATCCTTAAACTCCGATTTTTCTTTATTAAAAAATATTTATAATACAACCAGGGATCATGCCCTGATCAATAATTTTAAAATTAATGTGGTTGCGAAAATAACAGAAATATAAAAAGATGTCAATGAATTTCTTTATGAATTCACCCCGCCGATAAAACCTTAAAATTCAACAGAAATTCAAGCTTTAAAGACTGACTTTTTATTATATATCAAACAACTTCCCATCCAGTATTTAAAATTATTCCTTATTTCTCATTATTTCCCGAGCCGATCCAGATTTTGCTTGTCCAGTATGGCATTTTCCCCCATAACCTTGCTTTTTTCTTCCATAATTTTGCTTATGGAAACATCAAGATCATCCATGTTCTCATTAAACAATTTGATATTCTTGTAATAATCAATGCCTGTCCCTGCCGGAATCAAATGTCCGATTATTACATTCTCTTTAAGACCGTTCAATTCGTCCGACATGCCTTTAATACATGCATTTGTCAGTACCCTGGTGGTCTCCTGGAACGAAGCCGCACTGATGAAAGAATCAATAGACAGCGAAGCTTTTGTTATACCGAGAAGTATCGGTTTTGCAACAGCGGGCTGACCGCCTTCCTTGACAATCTTCTTGTTCTCCTCAAAGAACTGCCATTTATCAACATGCTGGCCGATTATAAAATGTGTATCACCGACTTCAATAATCTCGACCTTTTTCATCATCTGTCTGACTATGACACCGATGTGTTTGTCATTAATACTAACGCCCTGAAGCCTGTAAACAGCCTGGATTTCATCCATCATAAAGCTCTGGAGCGCATTCTCCCCGAGAATTTGCAGAACATCTTGCGGAGTTGTCGGTCCTTCCGAGATCTGATCCCCAGCTTTAATCAAGTCGCCTTCCCTTACAAGCAGGTACGCACCCGAAGGAACCACATGCTTGAATTCTTTTTGGAAAGCATCTTCAACGGCAATTATATCCTTACCTTTTATCTTTCCCTTGAATTTTACAACTCCGCTGACCTTAGCCAATACAGCACTGTTTTTGGGCTTTCTTGCCTCGAATAATTCCGCAACTCTCGGTAATCCGCCGGTAATATCACTCGCCTTCGTACCTTTTTTCTTGATAATCTTGGCTATAGTATCTCCGGCCTTGATCTTTTCACCGTCTTTGATGTTTAGGTATGCACCGCCGGGAAGAATATAATTGGCAATTTCCTTGTCATTATCATCGAGAACAACGATCCTTGGCTGAAGTGTTTCAAGGAATGATTCAAGCACCTTGTGCTTTCTGGTGCCGGTTGTCTCATCTATCTCTTCCTTGATGGTTATACCGATTTTCAAATCAACAAATTTAACCTTACCACCCTTTTCAGTGATAATCGGCTGAACAAACGGATCGAACAGCGCTATTACTTCCTTGGGTTCCACTGTGTCACCGACTTTTTTATACATTACGGCGCCAGGTGCAACAACCACTTCCTGGGTCATTGTCGTTATGAACATTTTGTTGCCGAATTTCTTGATATAACCCACTTCCTGGGATTTGACATCCTCACCCTTTTCATTTATATACAGCAATTCACCTATTACAACGCGCTTACCCAAATCAACCTTCAGTTTGGCGTTTTTCCCTATGCTGAATTCATGATTGATCCTGCTTACACTGATATAACCCTTTCTTGCAAACAAGGTATTATTGCTCATAGGTATAACAGAGCCCTTCATGTCTTCGATAAGTACCCTGTAATCATATCTGATCGTATTTTCCTGTGCAGCAGCAGTTACGGCACCACCAATGTGAAATGTACGCATCGTCAACTGTGTCCCGGGCTGACCTATAGATTGGGCAGCAATTATACCTACCGCCTCTCCGATATTTATCGTTCTGTTTTCAGCGAGGTTCCTGCCGTAACATTTTACGCAAACACCGCGTTTTGATTCGCAGGTCAATACAGTCCTCAACCTTACAGATTCTATAATCAAGGATTCGATTTCCTCGGCTATGTCTTCGGTTACAAGCTCATTCGCCTTCACCACGATCCTGCCCGTAACAGGATCCTTGACATCTTCAGCAGAAAATCTTCCAACTACCCTGTCTTTCAACGTCTCGATGGTTTCTTCACCTTCTTTTATGGCCTTGATCTCGAGACCATTAATCGTACCGCAGTCTTCTTCATTTACAACAACATCCTGTGAAATATCAACAAGTCTCCTTGTAAGATACCCCGCATCGGCTGTTTTTAAAGCCGTATCGGCAAGACCCTTTCGGGCACCATTGGTTGAAATATAAAATTCAATAACCGAAAGACCTTCCTTGAAATTAGACTTGATCGGAAGCTCGATTATTTCACCGGTCGGCTTGGCCATCAACCCCCTCATACCGGCAAGCTGTCTTATCTGTGTCGAGGACCCCCTTGCACCAGAATCAGCCATCATATAAACCGGGTTGAATCCTTTTTTGTCCTGTTTAAGGGTCTCGAGCAATGACAATGAAACATCATGGCTTGCCCTTGTCCAGATATCCTGTATTTTATTGTATCTTTCATCCGCCGATATTATGCCGTCCTTGTATTCCTTGTAGAGGACATCGGCCTTTTCCTGGGCATTGTCTATGATTTCTTTTTTATTTTCAGGTACAATAATATCATCAAGACCGATCGTAGCACCGAATCTTGTCGCATATTTAAAACCGACATCCTTTATTGCATCAAGCATCTTGACAGTAATTGCCGCTCCCTTTTCCTTGAATACCCTGGAGACTATCCTGCTTACCCTTTTATCATTCAACGGCTCATTGATAAAATCAATTCCTTCAGGGAAAGCATCATTCAAAATCATTCTTCCTGGCGAAGTCTCAACGAGTTTACCGTCAACAAACACATTTATTTTTGCCTGAAGATGAACGGCCCCGATATCCGCCGCAAGGAGCACCTCATTTTTGTCCTTGAAAACCTTGTTTTCACCCTTCACCCCTTCCTGAATCCTGGTCAGATAATTTATGCCGAGGACCATATCCTGTGAAGGGCCAACGATGGGTT
>JBJKSS010000321.1:0-2727 GCA_046703745.1 Spirochaetota bacterium | reverse complement strand
GAATAATAAATAAAAACAGGGAAACGAAAAATAATATTGCAGAGTTAAAATATTCCGATGAGCTGTATGAAATTTACAGGATTCATTCCAAAGACAGGTTCGACAAAACAGCAGACCCGGAAGATTTTAAACACAATTTTTTCCAGCCCTCGGTGCCGGCATTTATAAGCGAATACTATGCCGCCGGGAAACTGTTTGCCGCCGGATTTGTTGATGTCTCAAGCGAAGCTTTGAGCAGTGTATACTTTGTCTACAAAACAGAGTATAACGATTTAAGCCCCGGCACATTCAGCATTCTGAAGGAAATGGAAATTGCAAAAAAACTCAACCTGAAATATTATTATCTCGGTTACTACGTAAAAGGGAACCACAGCATGGCCTACAAGGCGAGATTCAAGCCTTACGACATTTACGACTGGAGAAAAAAACAATGGATGCAAATTAATCTTTAAAAAAAATCAGAATGATCAATCATGAAGCGCAAAATATTGATCGATATGTCTTGATTAATACCTGCCTTTGTTATATCATATTATATATATATAATGTATCATGATTAATTAATTCGCGTAATTTTTATTCAGAAGTGGTGTAAGCTTATGAAAGAAAAAATAAGTATTGATTTTGATCTGAAAGAAGGGCAGGCGTATATAAAAAGTAGTAAATTACCCGCAAGAATGTTGGCACAGATGGTGGCAGAGGGAATTTCACCGCATCAGATTTTCAAGAAATACCCCTACATGGACAACGAGGACCTACTGGCTTTAAAGGATTATGCCCAATTTTTGGTGACGGATGAGATCAGGCTGCCGTTGATTAACAAATAATCATTACTCCTCGGCATATCTTGCCGCAAGCGACCTGATTTCATTCAACGATTCGAAAAAAATTTCAATTAATTCAGGATCAAATTTGATGCCTGACATTTTTTTTATTTCGGCAAGCACATCTTCTTCACCCCATGCCTCTTTGTAGACCCTTTTTGAAGAAAGCGCATCAAAAACATCGGCAAGGGCCACTATCCTTCCGTAAATGGGAATTTCTTCACCCTTTTTGGGCAAAGGATTGCCATTCGCATCGGTTTTAAGCGGCCTCCCGTTAGCAGTATTTATATGGCCGGGATATCCTGAGCCGTCCCAGTTTTCATGGTGATTTAATGCCACCACCTCTGCGATTTCATCAAAATCCGACTGTTTTTCACTGAACAGTCTCGCACCGAGATAAGTGTGGGCCTTTATGACTTCAAATTCCTTTTCGGTGAACCTTCCCGGTTTTTTCAAAATAAGATCGGAAACAGCAATTTTACCGACATCATGGAGCATTGCCGCCATCCTCAGCATGTCGCGGTTTTTTTCTATTTCCCTTTCATCGATGTTTTTTTTCTGCGCCCATCTTTCATAAATTTCTACTGCATAGGCGGCAACCCTGTTTACATGGGCACCTGTTTCCTTCGGATCATGAAGTTCTGTCATCTGGATCATGCGTATCAGAAGGGCCCTTGTCATTTTCGCCCTTTGCAAAACAAGGCTTGCAGTATTGGCAAAATGCAGCATATACGGTTCATCCCTTTTTGAAAACGAAACGATATTGCTGTTTTCATCTTTTGCATTTATAACCTGCAGCACCCCGTTTATTTCACCCATGCTTGATCTTAATGGGATCGTAAGTGTCGATTTGGTATGATAATTTGACACCTTGTCGTATTCCTTGTTAAAACCGTAAGGCGCCTCTTTTGGAAGCTCATAAACATCCGGTATGTTCAGAATTTTGCCTGTTTCGGCAACATAGCCGCTTATGGAATGCTGGTTTATAGGAATTTTAAAAATTGTATAGATAAGCTTCCTTCCGGCCGGAAGGTTGTCCTGCAAGGCCTGATTTTGCGCGTAGCTGAATTTTAATTCGTCACCTTCTTTTACATAAATGGAGCCTGCATCGGCATTCACAAAAGTCCTTGCATGGAGAAGAATTTTTTCCAGCAGCAGGTCATAATCCTGCAGGCTGTTCAAATCCTCCGCAAGCATGGTTATCTCTTTAAATCTTTTGCTGTAATCCATAAAAACCTTATATAAAGAATTTATGTAATTATTATATCTGTTTCCACGGTGTTTTCAATAAATTATTAAAATTTGGAATATTTTTTAAATTTCACCCTGTTTTTGTAAAGGATTCGGGAGTTTTCAGCGTTTAATATATATATAACTCTTTGTAAGACGGTACAATAAAATGAAAGGTTTGTTGCTTGTATTTTTACTGGTTATTTCAAATTGCAGGAATTTCACTGGTTTCTACGATATCGCCGGGCCTGTACTGGAATATCATGATTTTATCGGGAATAATCATGTATTTCAGTTTGATGAGCCTGTTATGCTTGCGGAATTTACAGAAACAGGCTGTGGTTCCAAAGAAAGCTTTCGTGTTGAGAATGATTTCCCGACCGCAAACATCAGGGTTGCGCAATCCTTTTTTAAAAATGGCGGAGCGCTTCAAATCAAATCCCGGGACACTTCCGGCAATGAATCCCTGACAAACATTATTTCGCCGGTCTTTAACAGCGATCCTGCAAGAATGGAATTCGAGGAAATAAACCTGAAGCATTCCGCTAAAAAACGCCAGAGAATAATACTGAAAGTAACCAAATCCGGATCAACAGGCGGATTTAAATTCGTTTACTTCAGGGCAGGCAGGAAAATAGTCATACCTTTCAGGGACGGAACAACCGTGTTGAAT
>JBJKSS010000320.1:0-2507 GCA_046703745.1 Spirochaetota bacterium | reverse complement strand
TTAACTCTTTGACAGCCGAGAGAACCTTCTGTCTGGTTTCATCGGCAACCTGCCTTGATTCATTAATCACATGACTTACGGTAGTGTATGAAACGCCTGCGAGTTTTGCAACATCCTTGATTGTAGCCACTGTCCTGCCTGTAAATTTGATGGTTCATTATATCACAATTGTCAAAAAAAACAAATTTTTATGCGGTTTCATCCGCCTTGCCAGGAAGGTCTTCGAGTTTGAAAAAACGCATTTCATGATTAATCGATCTGTAAAATTTCATGCCGTTTATGCCCGATCTTACCAACTCGTCTGTGAATACGGCAAGGAACAGGCCCAGTATGCCGAGATTCAGGACAAACATGTACAAAAAGGATATACAGACAATGAATGCTGTGCCGAATATCTGTGTAAAAAGCATCCACTTTGTATTCCCCTGCCCCCTTATGCCGCCGCCGAAAATTATATTTGCCGATTTTGGCAAAAATGTGCAGCACGAGATTAATAATAAAACCACCGAATTGTTTATCACATCGGCATCCTTTGAAAAAGCTGACAATATAGGCCTGGGGAAAAAATAGAAAATTATTGCGAATGCGAGGCTTATTATCCAGCAGGAGGCCATGCCTGTATTGATTATTTTTTTAATGCCCTTTTTATTGCCCTCCCCTGTTTTATAACCCGCCATCGTGGTGGAAGCCTGGCCGATTGAGACAAAGATCAGTGCAGGGATCAGCTCTATACTGAAGATCAGTGTGTAAATGCCTGCCGCAAGGATGCTTATTGCATTCAAAAACCGCACAAGGATCAGATTGCCGAAATTCCAGAGGAATTCCTCAAGGCTTGAAGGAATGCCTATCTTAATTATTTTCAGATAATCCCCGAGCGGAGACAAAACGGTTTTTTTGATATTGATTTTCACCGGAAGCTTCCTGCTCAGCATCATCCATGAGACAAGCACGGAAGTGCCGATGCAGTCCGATATCAATGTGGCAAACGCCGCCCCTTCCAGTCCCATGGCAGGGAAACCTAAGTTGCCGAAAATCAGAATGTAATCCAGGATTATATTCAGGCCGCTTTTAAAAAAACCGGCATACATGATTGGCGATGTCATCTTTGATCCCTGGAAAATCGCATTGACCGATGCTGCCAGTCCGAAACCGATTATGCTGAAAGAATAAATTTTAATGAACCTTGAAGAATAGCCAAGTACCGGCTCTGCAACTCCCATCAGTTTGAATATCGTGCCCGAAAAAAAGAACCATATTAAGAAAAGCAATATGGACAAAAAAGAATTATACTTGAGGCTCGCCGCTCCGTAATCTTCGGCCTTCCCCCTTTTGCCCGCGCCAAGACTCTGACTTATCAAAATGGCAGAGCCGGTACCCAGCGCCCAGATAACAGACATGCTGGTCCACAAGGGGAAATTCACATTGCCGATTGCAGAAAGATAATCCGAATTCACATGACCAAGGAAGGCCCTGTCTATTATCAGTTGAATCTGCATGAAAAGCAGATTGAACATTACCGGCACTGCTATTGAAAACATCTGAGATTTTACAGATTCCTTTTTTTTCATTCATGCTCCCACATATAAGGAAACAAGGGGTTCACCCCGGCTAAAGCTCGGCACAAGTCAACCCCTTGTTTCGGCGGACTTTTTAGGCACCCCGACTGATAAAACCAGCGGTATGCATTGTTTCAACCATGCCTGATCTTCATAATCAGGATATAGGCTGCCATGATCAGGGTTATCAAGTTGGATAAAATTACCGGAAAGGACTTGATGAACACCCCGTACATCATCCACAGGAAAAGCCCGATGCAGAAAAAAACATACATTCCCAGGGACAGATCTCCAGTTTTTTTTGTTTTAAAAACTTTATATGCCTGGGGTATGAAAGAACCCGTTGTACCGATTGCAGCTGCAAATCCCAAAATATCAAGTATATGCATATTGTTTTCTCCAATTCCTTAATGCCAAACAAAAAAGTTGAAACGTTTGCGCAAACGTTTGCATTGATAATTTATAATATATTTTTATCAAATTTTCAATATTTTTCTATATTAAAACTTGCGGGGGGTGCCGTTTTACAGACAAAAATTTGATATTTTGCGTTTTTTTTCAATTATCAACTTTATTATTGCCAAATTTGATAATTAAGTCATAATTAATTTATGCACATACCTCTTCTCTTTATTAATCAGGAAAAATTAATTACCATTTTCTCAATCACAGTATTAATCCTGCTCATCACAATAGCCGCTTTAATCATGATGATTATAAGAATCAGGGGCTCATTCCCCCGCAGCGAAAAACATCATCGCTCGATCCTTGAGAATACAGGCGCAGGATATTTCTTCATCGACAAAAACGGCATCATAAAAAAAGTCAACAGGGCATGGCTGGATATGTATCGCTATGATTCTCCGGATGAGATCATCGGCAGGCATTTTGAGGAGATTCAGATACCCGGCGACATTGAAAAAGCAAGGGAATCCGTTAACGGCATAATGA
>JBJKSS010000319.1:0-13370 GCA_046703745.1 Spirochaetota bacterium | reverse complement strand
GGTAAAGGATCATCCGAATTTTCATTATTTTGAAGGAGATCTGAGAAACAGGGAATCAATTGCCAAATTTTACAGGGAAGATGCATCGGTGCTGTTTCATCTGGCATCGGTTGTAGGGATCAAAAATTATCTCTCAGATCCTCTGAAGTTGATAGACATAGTAGTAATCGGTACAAGGGAGCTTCTGGAGCATGCAAGAAAGCACAAGACAAAGGTGATTTTCACAAGTACAAGTGAAATATACGGGAAAAATCCAACGATTCCATGGGATGAAACCGGGGACAGGGTACTTGGTCCAACTTATGTTGACAGGTGGAGTTACAGTTCAAGCAAGGCTGTTTGCGAGCACATGTTTTACGGCATTCACAAGCAGGCAGGAGTGCCGTTTTCAATAGTAAGGTTTTTCAATGTTTACGGCCCGAGGCAAAATCCGTATTATGTCGTGTCGCAGAGCGTTTACAAGGTGCTCAGGGGGGAATCCCCATTGTGCTATGATGATGGCCAGCAAACCAGATGCTTCACCTATGTTGAAGATATTGTGCGGGGACTCATCGAGGTAAGTAAAAATCCAAAGGCCATAGGTGAAGCTTTCAATCTGGGCAATTCCAGGGAAACCACCATGATGGAGGCCGTGGAGCTTATTGTCAAACTGGATGGTAACAAGGTCGGGATTACAAAATTCGATACAGTCAAGGAATACGGCAAGGTTTATGAGGATATTCCACGCAGGGTGCCAAAAGTCACCAAGGCAAAGGAAATACTCGGTTGGGAAGCGCAGATACAGCTTGAAGAGGGCCTTAAAAAGACAATCGAATGGTCGAAAAAAAACACATGGTGGCTTGAACCGCAAAATTGAGGATTTTTCCAGATGATTGATTATGAAAATTTAAAGGAATTAAACAGGCCATTTTTTGAAGAATATTCAAAATCATTCAATGCGACCCTTGAAAGCGGCTGGTTCATTCTTGGTAATAATGTCAGGAATTTTGAAAATGAATTTGCTGCCTACAACAATTCTAAATACTGTATTGGAGTCGCTTCCGGGCTCGATGCGTTGATCCTCTCCCTCGCGGCCTTCGGGTTTGAGAGAGGGTCTGAAGTTATTGTACCTTCAAATACCTATATTGCAACTATTTTGTCGATACTTCATGCAGGGTTGTTTCCTGTTCTGGTTGAGCCGGATATAAATACCTACAACATCGACCCGGCAAAGATAGAAGAGAAGATTACGAATAAAACCCGGGCACTGATGATCGTTCATCTGTACGGCAAGGCCTGTGACATGGATCCCATCATGGCACTTTGTACCAAATACGGTCTGAAGCTTGTTGAGGACTGTGCACAGGCCCATGGTGCGAAATACAGGGGAAGGAAAACAGGGACATTCGGAGACTTCGGGGCTTTCAGCTTCTATCCAACGAAAAATCTGGGTGCGTTGGGCGATGCAGGAGCGATAACAACGGATGATAAGGGACTGGCAGGCATAATACTTAAACTGAGGAATTACGGGTCATCCGTCAAATACTACAATGATCTTGTCGGGTATAATTCCAGGCTCGATGAAATGCAGGCGGGATTCCTTTCTGTAAAACTGAAAAAACTCGATGAAATAAACAGTCACAAGAGGGAGCTTGCAAGGATATATCTTGACAGCATTAATGATAATTTCGTTAAACCCTGTGTTCATGAAGATTATTTTGATGTGTACCACATATTCAACATAAGGCATGAAAAGCGGAATAAATTGAAGGAATATCTTTTGAATAACGGCATAAAGACCGATATTCATTATCCTGTGAGTCCCAACAGGCAGAAGGCCATGGCCGGGATACTTGATAATGTAGATTGTCCGATATCCGAAAAAATTCATGAAACAACTCTCAGTCTTCCGATTTCCTATTGTCATTCAAAAGATGATATTTACAAGGTCATTGAAGCATTGAATAAATTTTAAAGGGAGGAAAAGATCATGTTGATATCTATCTGCATCCCGGTTTATAACAGTGAAAAGACAATAGGAAGGCTCGTCAAGAAAATAAAGGAAGAGCTTAAAAGCTATCGTATAGAAATCGTTCTGGTAAATGACGGCAGCAGGGATAATTCTGAAAAAATCTGCACGGAACTTGCACTGAAAGAAAGAAATGTCAAGTTTATTTCATTAAGAAGGAATTTCGGCGAGCATAATGCCGTTATGTGCGGTCTGAATTACTGTAAAGGGGATTATGTAGTGATAATTGATGATGACTTCCAGAACCCTCCGCAGGAAATCATCAAGCTTGTCAATGAAGCACGGAAGGGTAATTATGATGTTGTTTATTCCAGGTATCATAAAAAAAAGCATAATATTTTCAGGAATCTGGGAAGCAAATTCAATGATATAGTTGCCACATGGCTTTTAAACAAACCGAAGAACCTGTATCTTTGCAGTTTCAAGCTGATAACCAAGGAAGTGGTAAGGGAAATAATAAAATACAGGGGGCCATTTCCATACATAGACGGTTTGATTTTAAGGGTTACAAACAACATATCGAGCGTCTTTGTAGAACACTCCGAACGGCTTGAAAGCAAATCCAACTATACGCTTGGAAAGCTGATCACACTCTGGCTCAACATGTTCGTTAATTTTTCCATTAAGCCTCTGAGACTTGTTACTTTTATAGGTCTGACCATATCATTGATCTGCATTATACTTGGCATTTATATTATTATTGACAAGATATTTTTCCAGGAACCGGCACAAGGCTGGGCATCAATAATAGTTTGTGTCCTGTTTATCGGCGGAGTACAGATGATTTTTACCGGTATAATCGGCGAGTTCATCGGCAAAAATTATCTTGACAGGAACGGGACTCCCCAGTGGGTTGTCAAGAAGGAAATCATTTAAAGACAGTAAATAATGATTGGAAGCATTTATACAATTATAATATAAAAAGTTTTTATGTAAAAAAATCATAAGTTGTAAATTCTTTATTTTGATTATTCTTCAAAATTTCCGGACAGTAGTGTTTTTTTATAATCAAATTTCAAAGCAATGAAGGTTTGTAATTCCCTCAAGGATTAAAATACCTTGATTTTGTTTCATTATTCAAATATAATAGTTTCAAACAGATAATTACGGAGAAAATTTTTTGAAGAACGGGTTTTTGTGTCTAGTCCTTCACGCTCATCTTCCATTTGTCAGACACCCCGAGTATGAGTCTTTCATGGAAGAATACTGGCTTTTCGAAGGAATGATCGAGACTTATATACCATTGCTTGATGTTTTCGGGAAACTGTCGGATGATAATGTCGATTATAAAATTACGATGTCGATTTCACCGCCATTATGCGAAATGTTTTCCGACGGGCTCCTCCAGGAAAGATTTTCAAAGAAACTTGATGACCTGACAGAACTTTCACAAAAGGAGCTGGAAAGAACGTATAACTCTCAGTTTTATGAAGTTGCCGGGCTTTATAATGAAAGACTCAAGGTTTGCAGGAAAATATACGACAGTTACGGCAGGAACCTTATCAACGGCTTTAAGGCTTTCCAGGATGCCGGGAAGCTTGAAATAATAACTTGCAGCGCCACCCATGCATTCCTTCCCCTGGTTTACGATAAAAATGCTTTGAATGCCCAGATCGAGATAGCGGTAAAGAATTATTTCAAGCATTTTAAAAGGTGTCCCCGGGGCATCTGGAATTCCGAATGCGGATATTATCCCGGCATGGAAGAGATATTGAAAAAATGGGGCATTAAATATTTTTTTGTCGATACGCATGGCATTTTGTATGCAAATAAGAAACCGAAGTACGGGATTTTCGCGCCGTTGGAATGCGAAAACGGCGTGTTTGTATTCGGCAGGGACATCGAGTCGGGCAAGCAGGTCTGGTCGGCAACAGAAGGTTATCCTGGAGACGGCGTTTACAGGGAATTTTACAGGGACATCGGGTACGACCTGCCCCTTGATTATGTTGCCAAATACCTGCATTCGCCGTACGGCATCAGAATGATGACAGGATTTAAATATTACAGGATAACCGGAAGGGATGCAGAGAAGCTTCCCTATGAACCGCAGGAAGCCTTAAAGAAGGTTGAAATCCATGCAAGGGATTTCGTGGTAAACAGGGAGAAGCAGGCGGAAAGCATCGGCAAATTAATCGACAGGATGCCCATTGTGGTGTCACCATACGATGCCGAGCTTTTTGGACACTGGTGGTTCGAGGGGCCGTTGTTCATAGAAAAAACTGCCAGGCTCATCAATGATTCCGGTGATATTTCCATGATCACACCGTATGAATATTTGAAAATCTACCCTGAAAGCCAGGTAGCAACCCCGTCGCTTTCCACATGGGGATACAAGGGGTATATGGATGTTTGGCTCAATGAAAGCAATGACTGGATTTACAGGCACCTCCACGAGGCTTCGGAGAGAATGATTGAAATGGCCAATAAATACGAGCCCGGTCAGGATGAATTAATTACGCGGGTACTTGATCAGATGGCCAGGGAACTACTCGTGGCCCAGACATCATGCTGGGCATTTATCATCTCTACTGGAACCACCGTTGAATATGCAAGAAAAAAGATCAACGATCATTTGAAAAGATTCAATCTTTTTTACGATTTATTGAGTAAAAATGAAATAGACTTAAATTTCTTGATTAATTGCGAATCAAGGACTAATATATTCAATGAACTGGATTACAGGGCATTTTCGGATGATCATGCCCGGCAAAATTAGGAAGTGTTAGGATGAAAAAAGCAATAATTTTATTCTTGATTTTTTTTGTGTCATTATTAATATACGCGGGCCCAAATGTGCCTGTGCCGGATTCTTTTTTTGGCATTCACATGAATAAGTTCCTCAAAGGAAAGGATAAACCTTGGCCGGATTTGCCTTTTAAAACCTGGCGGCTCTGGGATACGGGCATTTGCTGGCCGAATATAGAACCCGAGCGCGGCGTATATAAATTTGAATTAATTGACAAGGCAGTTGACTATGCACAAAAACATAATGTCGAGCCGGTGATAAACATAGGCCTGTGCCCGCGATGGGCAGCAGCAAGGCCAAATGACAGATCAGGATACGGTGAGCTCTTAACCGCATCCGAGCCGAAGGATATCAATGACTGGAAGGATTATGTCAGGACTCTTGCCGACAGGTACAAGGGAAAAATCAAATACTGGGAGATATGGAACGAACCGGACATCAGAATGTTTTTCACAGGAACAACTGATAAAATGGTGGAGCTCGTAAAAGCAGCATACCAGATTTTAAAGGCTGCGGATCCTGAAAACATGATAATTTCTCCGCCGGTTACCGGATATCTGACCCTTATACCATGGCTCGATGATTTTTTAAAAAAAGGCGGCAAGGATTATATCGATATTATCGGCACCCATTTTTATGTTTGGTCATTAATCGATACTCCGGAAAAATCAATACTCACTGCAAAAAGGATCAGGGCCTATGCGAAAAAGAACGGCATCCCGGACATACCGGTTTGGGACACTGAATGCGGGTTCAGGAAGGATAATGTAACCAACAGTGAACTGGAAGAAGGGTATATAGCCCGGTTATCCGTGGTACAGTGGTATTATGGCATAGAGAGGGTGATTTTTTATTCTCTTGACAATAAATATATTATCAGGATGGTTGCCGATGACTATAAGACCCTGAACAATATCGGCGTAGCATTCAGGGAAACACACAGATGGCTTGCGGGCTCAAGGGTGACTGCATTGAGAGAATCCAGGGGGGACGTCTGGATCGCAAAACTGGCCAGGGCAAACGGTTCGAAAGGTCTGATGATCTGGCACAGCAATGATTTAATGCCTGATTCAAAAATCAGTTTTGTGATACCCGACAACTGGGATTATACATCAATTGTCAATCTTAGCGGGGTAGTAAGCAAAACCGGTAAAAAAAATACCATAAATATAGGTGTTGCCCCTGTTTTGCTTTATGAAGACACTTTTTTTAAATAATCCTTTTTATACCCATAATTAATGAATTTGTCAGGTTTTTTATATCTATATTTAATATGTTAATTATTGTATTATATGATAATTGCATATTTTAATCCATGCGAATCAACCCGATTTATCGGGAATAATCCGGCTAATCAGTGGGCATAATAACCCATATTGTTCAAAATCCGGGATAATTAAAATATTTATTGATTAAATTTTAATTATCAAATATAATTAATAAAGTCTGCAAATAAGGGAGATTCATATATGATCATAAAACAGGAAGAAATGGCAAGAGAAATTCGTCCGAAAATGCGGGGAGGCGAAGGGGAAATTGAGCTCATACATATAGTAAGCCCCGATAAACTGAAAAATGCAAGGTTATTGTCATATATAAATATTCCGGTGAATGCATCGATTGGCAGACATGAGCACGTAAACGAGACGGAATATTATATAATACTTGAAGGAAACGGGAAAGTGCTGGATGACGGTGTTGAAAAAAATATTTCGGCTGGTGATGTTGTTGTAACCGGCGGAGGTGCGAGCCACAGCATTTATAATACCGGTGTCGTAACTTTGAAAATGATAGCAGTGATTATCACTTATTAGCAAGGAGAGATTCTTTTGAAAGATGCACTTGGTGAAATCCAGATTGCCCCTAAAATAATTTATTTTGTTGAGCTGCCCGCAACTTTCGGGGAAGAGGAAAAGCTCGACTTATTGAAAAGGGACATACTTGTCATTGACGCCGACGGTGACATTAATTATTTCCCCAGGCTCCTGATCCATCATAGTTCCAATACCGCTTATTTTTATAATTTTGAAAATATTCTGTTGAAAAACCGTGTTAAAAAAGAAGAATTTTATTCATTCGCAGCCAACATGGTGACTTTCATAAAATCCCTTCAGCCGGAAAAAAGTGTTGTACACACGAGTTTCATTGATGACAGCATTTCATTCCTTTTCAGATCGGAAGGGATACCTTATATAGAAAACAGTCTCACGGATAAAAAAACAATTTTTAATACCATTTTAAATTGTGTTACGCCTCTATTCATAGAAAATCAGAAAATGCAGAGATCCCTGCTGCGGCTTAACCTGCTCCAGCATAAATTCAGGGCCGAAATAATCAATCTTACGGATAAAGTATATACACCTGTAATGGGTTTTTTAAAGGATTTGAGCCTCAACGGGATAGGGCTCGCCTTGAACAACAGGCATGAGATCAAGCTTTTCAAACTGAAGGACAAGCTTCAGCTGCGGCTGTTTTTAAACAGGGCGATAATAAAGATCAATATATGCATTACAACGAGGATGATGGAAAATACCGGCGAGTTGGGCGTGTCTTTTAGTATAACTGATGGGCACATGATACGGGATGATTATGCCAACAGACTTACGGCCATAATTTATTCATGGATGAAAAACATGCTGGAGGAAAAACCCAGGAGCATTCTCAAAAACGGTTCGGCAAATGGCCCGAATTAACGAAACTAATCATGATTTTCTTTTTTTATTTCCACGTAAACTTGTTTTCAAAAACGGCTGTATTAACCGGCTTGGAGCAGTCATCGAAAACGGTTTCGAAAGGCCGCTTCTGATAACCGGAGGAGGTTCATTAAAAAACAGCGGCAAATATGAAATAATAACAGGAAGTTTGAAAGATAAAAAAATCGATTATATCGAATATTCCGGCATCGGATCCGAGCCGACCCCGGAGATTGTTGATGCGGCTGCGGAGTTTGCTGTCCGCAGCGAGGCAAAGAGCATAATTGCCATAGGCGGCGGAAGCGTAATCGATACGGGCAAGGCTGTTGCTGCGCTGGCTGTGAATGAAAAAGGCGTTGAAAATTATCTTGAAGGCATCGGAAAGAATTTTAAAATAGTCAATGATCCGCTTCCCTTTGCCGCCGTTCCCACTACCGCTGGATCCGGTGCGGAAGTTACAAAAAACGCAGTAATCACTTCATATAATAAAAAATACAAGAAATCATTCAGGGACGAGAGGCTGGCCGCAAAGATTGTTTTGGCCGATCCGTCGCTTACGTTTACACTGCCCCGGCATGAAACTGCTTACGGCGGGATGGATGCCGTCTGCCAGCTTTTGGAATCCGCTGTTACCAAAAAAAATAATCCGTTCGCCGGGGCGTTAAGCTGTTATTTTCTGCCGAAAGCAGCGGCTTCCATTGAAATAGCGGTTAACGATCCGGATGATGTGGGGGCAAGAAGCATGATGCTCGCTTCGAGCATTGCATCGGGACTGGCTTTGGCCAATTCCGGACTCGGCGCCGTTCACGGATTCGCATCGGGCATGGGCGGTTTGTTCGACATACCCCATGGTCTGATCTGTGCGGTCTTGCTGCCGGGTGTGTGCAGGATGAATGCGGACAGGAGCCCCGGGATTTATGCCGAGATTGCGCCGTTATTGAATGAAGACGGATCGGATAATGAAACTAAAATGATTGACACTCTGTTTGAACTTAACAGCAGGCTGAACATACCGGGGGATTTCAAATCCATGAAACTGTCAGATGTGGATCCGGAGGAAATAGTCAGGCTGTCGAGGGGGTCCAGCATGAGCGGCAACCCGGTTGATTTTTCCGATGATGAATTGGCTGTATTTATTGAAAAGTATCTTTAATTCCTGATAACGAAGTTTTTTTCCGTATCGGCAAGCATAACCTTGGAGTTGGGTGGAATGCTGGACACGATCCATACGTTGCCGCCTATAACGGAGTTTTTGCCTATAACAGTTTTTCCGCCGAGTATTGTCGCTCCCGAATAAATGGTGACATTATCCTCAATTGTCGGGTGCCTTTGAAGCCCCTTGATGAGGTTGCCCTTTTCATCTTTAGGGAAGCTGACTGCTCCGAGGGTGACTCCCTGGTAAATCTTGACATTGCTGCCGATAATGCAGGTTTCACCTATGACCACGCCGGTACCGTGATCAATGAAAAAATTCTCACCGATCCTGGCACCCGGATGTATATCAATGCCGGTACAGCTGTGTGAATATTCCGACATTATTCTCGGAATTAATGGAATATCCTTTTCATATAAAAGATGGGCGATGCGGTGAACCGTGATGGCGAGCAGGCCGGGATAGCTGAAGATTATTTCGTTGAAGGATTTTGCTGCCGGGTCGCCGTCAAAGGCGGCCTTGACATCAATTGAAAGTTTCCTTCGTATGTCAGGCAGGTTTTCAAGAAGATAAAGCGAAGCGTCTATTCCTTTTTCGGCGGATTCATCGCATAATTCGCATGAATTGTTTTTGATGACATGTTCGTGCCTGTAACTTTTTGCTATTTCCTGTGACAGTGCATCAAGCACATCGGAGATTTTTTTACCGATGTAATAATTTATGTTTACGTTGTTGATTTCTTCATCCGACATGTAACCGGGATAGATCAGATCAAAGAGGATATTAATTATCCCGAAGATTCTTTCTTTTGAAGGCAGGGGATATTTGTGAATATGGGAAATTTTGTCTTCCTTCAAATACGACTTGTTCAAATTTTCAACGATGAGCCCGATCTTGTTCTCGATTTTTTTCGACCACATTGCTTCTTTATAAAATTTATTGTTCATGTTAATAAACATATAGCTTTTTTTTGATTTTGTAAATAGCTAATCTTTTCTCTTACATTTATTTTTTATATATTTAATCCTTCAAAAATTAAAATATATTGACTTTATTATTCCAAAGCCTTATCATATTTATTGTTATTCTGGGCATTGATTTTCTGCAAAGAGGCTTGTATGTATGAAAATTTAAGGAATCTTATTCAGGTCATGTATAACTCAAAAAAGCAGTATGGTGAGAAGGATTTTTTAAAGTACAAGACGGATGATACTTACAACGGCATAACCTATAATGAATTTGCCGATCTGGTTGAAACGTTATCCGCCGGCCTGTATCACATCGGTATCAAAAAGAATGATAAAGTCGGGATGATTTCCGAGAATATGTATAAATGGCTCATAGCCGATATGGCAGTCATTGCGCTCGGTGCGGCTGATGTGCCGAGAGGATCGGATTCAACTCCGGTTGAGATTGAATACATACTCAGGCATTCCGATGCAAAATACTGTTTCGTGGAGAATCCCGTCCAGGCGGTGAAGGTGATTTCCCTGTTGAAGACGGTCAGGAAAATCAAACATGTTATTCTTTTAACAGGCAGGATAAAGGATGTAAAAATAAAAAAACCCCTGGGGTTGAAAATACATCATTTTGATGATTTGATGACAGAGGGCGGTAAAGTTTATAAAAGATATGAAAAAAAGCTCAAGACTTTGAGGGAATCCATCAAGGAAACGGACATTGTTACGATAATTTATACTTCCGGGACCACCGGCAGGCCGAAAGGTGTCATGCTTTCACACAGGAACATAATGCAGAACATAAGGAGCCTGCCCGAGATCATAGATATTACGGACAATGAAAGATGGCTCAGTGTGCTGCCCGTATGGCACGTTTTCGAAAGAACCCTTGAATATATAATCATGGCGACTTACGGGATGATGGGGTATTCCAAACCTGTTGCAAAGCATCTTCTGCCCGATTTTGCGGAAATAAAACCGACATTCATGGTTGCGGTGCCGCGTATCTGGGAAGCGCTTTGTCTCGGAATAATCAATAATGTCAAATCAAAATCCAGATTGAAATATATGATTTTAATGTTTTTTTTAAATGTCGGGATCGCCTACAATTATTCCCTGAAAGAAATTATGAACCTTAAGCCCCGTTTTAAAAAGCCTTTTTTCCCTGTATCTATCTTAAGAAAAATATGGGCCGTTTGTGTCGTTGTGTCATTGTCATGGCTCAATCTGCTCGGGAACATCATTGTATTTAAAAAAATAAGGGAGAGGACAGGGAGCTGTCTTCACGGGCCTATTTCGGGCGGAGGTGCGCTGCCGTATTATATCGACAGATATTACTGCGCCATGGGTATGGAGATACTGGAGGGCTGGGGACTTACTGAAACCGCTCCGGTCATAGGTGTTCGTACTTTCCAGAGGAAGGTGCCGAGAACCGTAGGCCCGTCTTCACCCGGGGTAGAGATAATGATCGGTGATGAAAAGGGGAGGCCCCTGCCTAATCAGTCGGAAAAAGGCATAATTTACATCAGGGGCGAAAACGTAATGGAGGGATATTACAAGGATCCCAAAATGACCAAAGCGGCAATATCTTCAAAAGGCTGGTTTAATACCGGGGATCTGGGCAGGATGACGATAACCGGAGAATTACAGCTTACCGGCAGGGCCAAGGATACGATTGTATTAATCGGCGGTGAGAATATCGAACCCCAGCCCATCGAAGACAAACTTGTTGAAAGCCCGCTCATTTACCAGATCATGGTTGTAGGGCAGGACAAAAAAGTTCTCGGTGCCCTGATTGTGCCGGATGAAAAAAATCTCCTTGAATTCGCCGATACAAGCGGCATTATCTACAAGAATATCAAGGATCTGTGTGCTAATGAAACTGTCATTAACGAATTCAGGGACATTATCAAATCAAAGATCAATTCAAGGAACGGGTTCAGGGATTATGAAAGGATCACCTATATCAAACTGCTTCCCGAACCTTTCAGGGCAGGCGATGAGATGACACATTCACTGAAGATAAAGCGAAATGTTGTCATGCAAAAGTACAGGAAAGATATAGATGAGATGTTTAAATAAATCGATGTTTTTTTGGTTATAAAAAAAACCGTTGAAACAGTTTTGCACCTGCTTCAACGGTAAAGCTATAAATTGTTCCTGTCAAATATCATTCAGCATTTCATTAGACCTTGCGATGAAATTGATCAGCCTTTCGCCTTTCAGATTGTTTTGTGCAAGCAGGGCAAGATCGTAGATATGGTTGATTCGCTTTTTTCTTTTTTCCCCGTCATCCGTGCCGCCGGTTAAATTGAGTATTTCCCTGACGGATGCATTATTCGAGGTGACGACAAGTGTATGGTTGTTAAAAAAATCATCGTCTGCCGATTTGGCCTGGAACATGTTCATTTCCCTGAACCTTCTGGTAAACTCCGACAGTACTATCATGGCCGGTATCTTCTCGTCCTTCAGGAATTTTACATCAACAGTCAGACTCTTGTTGTCGACTTTCAGTTCGTTTTCGAATATTTCTTTTATTTTATCGTTGGTTGTCTTGTTTGATTCATCGACTATTTTTGAATCCTTGTTCTCTTCGGTCAGTGTATCGTGCGTGTCGCTGTCGATCCTTGAGAATGAAATCTTGCCGTTTTTCATTTCAATAAACTGGATGAAGTGGACATCTATGATCGTATTGAGGATCAATGCCTCCATGCCCTGTGATTTTATCATGTTGATGTAGGCGGCCTGGTTTTCCTCATGAGAAGTGTAAATCACAACCTTCCTGTTATTCGTTTCCTTGATGAAGGCCTTGTTTTTTTCCATGTATTCATCCATGGTTTTGTAAACGCCGTCCGTTGTCTTGTATAGTATTATGTCCTTTACCGCTTCGTAAAATTTTTCGTTGTTGAGGCAGCCGAATTTTATGAATACGTTGATGTCGTCCCAGTTTTTTTCAAGGCTCTCCCTGTCCTTCTTGAACATTGTGACGAGCTTATCAGCCACTTTTTTTGTTATGTGTGCGGATATCTTCTGTACATAAGGATCGTTCTGGAGGTATGACCTGGAGACGTTGAGCGGCAGATCGGGTATGTCGATCGTTCCCTGGAGCAGTGTGAGAAACTCCGGTATAAGATCCTTCGCATGGTCGGAAACAAAAACATTGCTGCAGTATACCTTTATTCTTCCCCTGGTGGTGTCGAGTTCGTGCCTCAGCCTTGGGAAATAAAGGATGCCTTTCAGCCTGAACGGTACCTCAACATCAAGGTGCACCCAGAAGAGAGGCTCCTCACTCATCGGGAAAAGTTTTGCATAGAAATTCTTGTAATCTTCGTCGGTAATATCCCTGACCTGCTTTGACCACAGGGGATGCTGGTCGTTTATGATATTGCCGTTCAGTTTGATGGGGTAGGGCAGGAAATTGCAGTACTTTATGATCGTCTCCCGCACCCTGCTTTCTTCAAGGAACTCCTTTTCGTCCTTGCTTATGTGGAGAATCACTTCCGTGCCTCTTTCTTTTTTTTCATTGTCTTCAAGTGAAAAATCCTGGTCGCCGCGGTTTATCCAGTGTACCGCACTTTCATTCTGCCAGGATTTGGTAATGATCTCAACCTCGTCGCTGACCATGAATGATGAATAGAATCCCAGCCCGAAATGCCCGATGATCTGGTTTTCCTCTTTTGAATCCTTGTATTTCTGGAGGAATTCCTCGGCGCCGGAGAATGCGATCTGGTTGATGTATTTCTTGATCTCCTCCCTCGTCATACCTATGCCGTTGTCGCTGAACGACAGGGTATTTTTTTTCTTGTCGATA
>JBJKSS010000318.1:0-4981 GCA_046703745.1 Spirochaetota bacterium | reverse complement strand
CCCCAGCCGCATCGCTCTGACCGCTGAAATACATGTGATGCCCCCACACGAGCGAGCCCACGCTTGCGATCGCCAGCGCCGAGAACGCAATCATCTTGTAGCCGTAAATATTCTTCCGGGAGAATACGGGAAAGATGTCCGAAATTACGCCCATCGCAGGAAGTATCATTATATAAACCGCAGGATGCGAATATATCCAGAAAAGGTGCTGGTACAAAAGCGGATCTCCCCCCCTCGAAGGATCAAAAATCCCGAGGCCGAAAACTCTTTCCATTACGATCAGGAGCATCGTTATCCCGATTATCGGCGTTGCAAGGATCTGCACCCATGCAGTTGCAAAAAATCCCCAGACAGACAAAGGCATCTTGAAAAAACCCATGCCCGGGGCGCGAAGCTGTATGACCGTTGTCACGATGTTGATGCCGGTTAATATGGATGACATCCCAAGGACAAATACCGCGAATGTCGCAAGCGGTACGTTAACTGAAGTTTTTATGCTGAAAGGCACATAAAATGTCCAGCCTGTATCGACCGCACCTCCCCCGGTAAATATGGATATGAAAACGAGCGCGGCTCCCGTGATATAGAGATACCACGTAAAAAGGTTTAGCCTTGGGAACGCCATGTCTTTGGCACCGATCAGGATCGGCAGAAAAAAATTGCCGAAAATTGTCGGTACCGCCGGAATAACCACGAGGAAAACCTGGATTATCCCGTGAAGAGTGAACATTGCGTTATATGTTTGTGCGTCCATTATCTTGAATCCCGGCAGCATGTGAATACGCATCAGCACGCCTATTATAACTGCGGCGGTAAAGAATGACATTACAGATACGAGGTACAATATGCCGATGCGCTTATGGTCGGTAGAAAATATCCATCCGAAAATCCCGGGAAGTTTTTTCTTGTCCCTGAAAAACGGGACGTATTCTTCATTTTTCCTAATCGCCTCTTCAGACATTTTTTTTCTCCTTTTGTTTCATGCGCCTTTTTTTACCGGACAGCACCAGGTATAGTACGAACAGGCCCATAAGGGCAAAAACAGTCGTTGCACTGACACGAAGAATGTTAAAAACATACTGATGGCTTGAAGGATTGTAGCTGAAACAGAACCTGAAAACCCTTGCAATTGTAGGTCCTGTAATGCCGCTTGACGCTTCAAGCAATGACATCTTGATGTCAACCGGAAGAAAATCCGTGCCTGTAATGTAGCGCACGATCTTGCCTTTGGGCGAAATGAACACCAGTCCCAAAGGATGGTCAAAACCGGCATCCCTCCTGATGAAATGAAAACCTATAGAATCGGTAATTTCCTTTATGTTTTCCCTTGTGCCGGTGAGAAAGTGCCACCTGGCCGGCGGGAAAGGGTTTTTTAACGACTCGAATGCGGTCTTTTTTGCATCAAGCGCGTCGGCAGTTGTTTCATTCTCATCCATCGTGATTGTGACGAGATTTGGCTCATCGCCCTTGTTGAATACGGTATTATTCAATGTGTTTGATATTCCGGTGAGAAGATAGTCGCATGCATTGGGACACCTGTAGTAAACGATCGATAAAATCGTCGGGCCGTTGATTATATTCTTTAATATTATTTTTTTTCCATCATCATCGGTAAACTGCAAGTCAAGCGGTATGAAATCGCCGAGTTTTTCCTCAATGCCTGCAGTGCCCTGTTCCAGCCTGATTACCTTGCTGCCTGAAGTTTTTACCGGTGCCGTTTTTTTCTCAAGGCCCCGGCCGTAGATTATTCCCGAGCCGAAATATCCCAGGCCCACGACGCAGACGAATGCTATTGAATAAAGTATTCCCATTGTGACGGATTTCAGTTTGACCTCACCGCCGACGATTATTCCCGTTGCAAGCACTATCAGTACGATGCTTGCAAGCACCATCTTTATCTTGATCGGCGTAATCAAATCGGCATGATAATAGTGTATCCAGTCCATGACGCCGAGAAGAACTGTCGGAAAAACGAAAACGAACGCCATTATCGAGACATGCCTTGCAGTAATGAGGAAATGTTCTTTTTTTAAAACAAGAGCAACTATGAAAAAAATAAGCGCGCCTATTACCAGGCCCATGGGCATGTGCGTTATGGGAGAATGCAGGGGTTCGTTGAAACCCACCCCGGCAAAAAATTTGTACAAATAATCAAGCATCACGTATCCTCCAACTTTTTACATAATCAATGAAAATTATATTCCACAGGGGAAAATAAGTAAAGCAAATTGCCAAAAAACAAAAAAAAGAGTTTTAAATCGATATTTACCGGTTATATCCGGGAATCAGGAGTTTGTCATACTTTTTGCCGATCCGATGAAATAACGGGGATGGGGATCATTCCGTTTTAAAAATGGAAATTTCATCTTCCAGTTTTTTTATGCCTTCGGCGTTGAAAATGCTTAATCCCGTCAATGCAGTGGTTGATTTTGTTATTTCATTCAGGCCGATGGACATTTCGTTTATACCGCCGAGATTTTCATCTGAAAGGCCGGAAATGTTTTTCATGGAATTCGCAATTGTTTCATTCTTGCCCCTCATGTCCCTTGAAGAGCCTGTCAGCTTTTCGGTGATCGAGATTAATTCGGATAGTGCCTGGGTGATCTGGTTGCCGCCTGCGGATATTTCCTTCATGCCGGTGAGCATTTCATTCATGCTGGAAGCAACGTCGTATATGCCGCTGATTATCCGTGAAATCGTCGAACTCGTTTTTTTCGTAACATCAGACGTTCCATGAATCTTGTCTATAATTACATTGAGAGATGCCGATATGTCCCTGGCATTCAACGCCGTTGCCTCGGCGAGTTTCCTGATTTCATCGGCGACGACAGCAAATCCCTTGCCGTATTCTCCTGCATGAGCAGCTTCAATTGCGGCATTCATTGCAAGCAGGTCGGTTTGTTCGGCAACATTGTTTATCACATTTATCATCTCAATAATACTGCCGGCAGTTTTGGATATTTCCTCTATAGACGAGAGGGTGTTTTCCATTTCATCCGCGCCGTTTTTAGCCATTGCGCCGAGATCATCGGTGAATTTCTTTTTCGTCTCGGTGACGGCCGATATGCTGTTTATTGAAGATACCATTTCTTCAATTGCTGCAGATGACTCCGCAATCGAAGCCGACTGGCTGTCGATCAAATCGACAACGGTTTGAATTATTTCAACAACCTCAAGAAGTTCGCTGCCCGAGCTTTCAATCTCAACGTTCAAATTTTGGGTTTTGGTTTTTGAAGAATTCATCGTTGCCGTAATCTCCTCGATTGTCGATGAGACTTCTTCGGTGTTAGCGGCGAGGTTCATTCCAAGCTCGTTGTTCTTTACAATGATGCGTTTGAAATTGATCATGATGTTCCTAAGCTTGTCGATGAACGAATTTATTGTGAGGGACAACCCGCCGATCTCATCTTTTGAATTAACCTCGATTTTTTTTGTAAGGTCATAAATGTCCTTCAACCCGTTGTCAAGTTTGGTGATGCTCCTTATTATTGTCATGGAAATAACAAGCGTTATGATCAGCGTGACAATAATTATTATTGCACCTATGACAGCCATTATGACGGTGCTCGATGAAATCGCCGAATCAGCCTTTTCCTCCGAGAGCGTATTCTGTCGGGATACAAGATTAACCAGATTGTCTATTATCTTCCTGTGGCTGTCATAGCTTGCATCAAGCTTGTTTTTAAGTATTGAGTCTGCCTTTTCCCTGTCACCTGCGAGTATGGCAGGTATGAATTCGTTGTTCATGACATTGATGAACTGCGTTGCATACTTTGCGGAGTCGACAGTGAGTTTTGTTTTTATCTCGCCGTCTTTATAATTAACTGACCAATATTCCTGCCTGTCATAATACTGGTTAACAAGTTTTTTTGTTTTTTCAACCAGGCCATTTATTACACCCGCATCCGTCTCATCATTCATCTGCATTACGGTGAGGTACAGCTCGATTATATATTCGGGAGGCGGCATAATGTCAGCAACAAGATCTTTGCCCTTCGTTATCTCCCTGTAAATTTCACCGTTGACCTTTGTTTTGTTCATTGTTAAATAGGCAAATATGCCGAAGATCACGAAGCCCGCAAAAAAAAGCATTGTCATGGCAAGGAGTTTCATTCGTATTTTCATGTTCCAATCCTTAATATCGTTTGTCTTTCAGCAGAAAGAATAGCGACATATTCACTAAGAATAAAAAGCAGTAAAAGCAGCTTCTGCAATTCTGCAAAACTAATCATGTCATAATTCCGGATTTAAACTTTCTTTATGAATAAAATTATATTTTATGCCGGGGTGTTAGTAAAGGGTTTTCTTAAAATTAAAAATTTTTTCTAATTTTCGGTCTTTATCTGTTATAATAAAGCAGCCCGGCAATATTGATATAAAACAAATGGAGGACATTTTGGAAATAATCGAATACAGCAAGGAATACCTTGAAAGTTTCATCGAATTGATGAATGACTGGGGGCCATCGTATAATTTCAGCAGGGAGGATCTTGTCAGGCAGATCGATGATGCCCTGTCCTGCCCCGAAAACACTTTACTGATTGCCGTTGAAGGCGGAGTTGTGCTTTCATACATGCAGTTAAGAATATGCTCCGACATCGGGTTCAGGCGCTATGCCGAGATCATCCAGTTTCTGGTGAGAGAACCGGAGCGAAGCAGGGGCATCGGCAGAATGATGCTTGAAAAAACAGAAACTTTTTCAAGGGACATGGGCGTTAACTGCATCAAGCTTCACAGCAGGATAGAAAGATCAAGGGCCCACGTGTTTTACGAAAAAAACGGTTTCAGGTTTTACAAATGCTCGAAGTTTTATGAAAAGGATGTTTAACTTCTTACACCCGTTTATCAGAAGAATGCGCTTCGTATGCCGAAACCGATCTGGGGCACAAGGCCACCCTGTATTTCCGAAGCGACGAAGAAAAACGCATTTTCAAAATAAATGGCGAATTTCCTGAAACCCCCCAGCCGTTCTATCCTGATC
>JBJKSS010000317.1:0-12740 GCA_046703745.1 Spirochaetota bacterium | reverse complement strand
GTTTTTTTCTGTTTTCACAACAAGATTATATCCGTCATATCCATCCGTTTGCAGATAACCTTTATACCCTTCAAGATATTCTTTCGGATTTTTGCCTTCCCGATTCGGCTCATAATCAAACAGAATTATTATTCTGTCTTTTTGATAACCTCTGTAAACCCACATGTAGCTTTTACTTTCAGGAGGTTTACCTTCCTCAACAATTACCTGTACCGTTGTCTCATCTGCTCCAATAAGATAACTTTTTTTCAAATCCTTTTTCATCAAATCAAGCAATCTCACCAGATAATTATAATAAATATAAATCTGCCAATTGCACATCGTTTTCCTTGATAAATCAATGCCTATTCTTTCAAATATTTTTTCCTGTCTATAATATGGAAGTCCGTCAACAAACTTATTCGTTAATACAAATGCCGCACTTGAGGCGGTTGCTATTCCCCGTGGTATTAATTGATCTGGAAGTTTGGCTGTTATTATTTCAGTTTCTTTTGAATCTTTTTTCTTTAACACATATTTATAGCGGATATATTTTAACACATATACTTGCTGTGGAATAATTTCAAGTTTTTCGCTTATCTCTTCTCCGATCCTGACCAAATCTCCATCTTTTTGTAATGCTGTTTTTTCTTCATCAGACAGATCAATCTTTCTTTCTACCCTGGGCAGATCGGGAGGCAATGGTCTCTTGCCTCTTTTTTTCAACCTTTCATAAACTATTTTTATCCTTTCTTGAGCCTCTTTCCCTTTTAAATCCTGTTCTTCCGTTTCCGATTCGTTGAATAATCCCGGCTGTTCTTCCTTCGGCAGCTTTTCGCTTTTTGATCCGAATAATTTGAACTGGTATATTTTTATCGTTTCTTTCAGTTTAAATATATCAAGTGTTAAATCTTCAATTTTACTCGTATGTTCTTTTTTTAAATGAATGATTATTTGTTTAAGTTCTTTAGGGTCATCCGGCAATTTATCAATGTTAATCTCGACTTCATTCATAAAATCGAGATTAACATTTTGATGATTTCATTAATTAAAAATTTACACAAAAAATTCAATTTCATATAACGTGTTCATAATTTAATTCCTGATATGCTGTAAAAAAATTGATTCCATCCAAAAGCATTTTCAATTCATCATAAGTTATTTCTCTGGCTTCGATTTCATTGGCAGGCCATGGAAATTTGTTTTTTTCTTCAATCAATTCAAACAGGATCATTCTGGAATCCTTATCCATTTTTTCAAGCCCGAAATCATCAAGGATAATCAAATCTTTTTTTGACATCCTTTCGATTGTCTTGTAATTACCAATTGATTTTTCATATTTCATTTGTCCCAAAAACTTGTTGAAACTGTAATATTTGACCTTGTAATTCATCATGCATGCCTTCATGCCCAAAGCGCAGCACAGATAACTTTTGCCTACTCCGGTCGGACCGCAGATTATTATGTCTGTCCCCGTTTTAAGCCAATTGAAATCGCATAATTTCAATACCTGGCTTTTTGTCAAACCCCGCCCGCTGTCATATCTTATTTCCTCAATATGAGCATTCATGCGGAACCCTGCAATTTTTATCAGGCTGTTTATCCGCCTGTTATGCTTTTCATCATATTCGGCATCGATCAAATGCGCTATCAATTCATCGCCTTCAAAATCATGAATGTTCCCGTTTGAAATCATGTTCTGAAAACTGTTCGCCATGCCGTTCAGTCTCAGCGATTTCATTTTCTCCAAAGTAGCTTCATTATTCATCGTTATACGCTCTCCTTTATTTTATTCCGGTAATATTCCTGTCCCCTGATATTCGGATGTTCGGGCAACGATTCAAACAGATCTCGGTCTTCTTCAAAATCCTCACTGTTTGTTTCAAGGATTTCCTTTACCGCTTTATATGAATACATGTTGAAATACATCGCCTTTCTGCAGGCTTTATTCAGTCTTTCTTTCCCGCAAGTCTTACTTAAAAAGATTATTCCGCGGCATGTGTTGAAAGTAGTTTCAGGATGTCCTTTTCATTATTATTATCTCCCATATCAAAATATGGGTATTTTTAACAATATGAAAAGTAAATGAAAAGGCTTAGTGGCAGGATAATCCCGGATTACCCGGCAGGATTACGCCGGATTTGGTGGCAGGATGTTTCCGGATTGCATGGCAGGATCAGACAGGATTATGTATCATCTTCTTTTTTTTCTGTATCTTTTAAAAAATCAATTATCGAAAGAATCCAATCTTTTACCTCTTTATTAGTCATAGGTTTTTTAGTTTGATTATTAATTAATTCTTTACCAAAGATTAAAAAATTATTTTCAAGATAAGCTTTATTAGTTAGAATATCATTGATTTGTAGTAATATCTCATGCTCTTTTTTCATTTTAATAAATAATCCATAAATTATAACATTTTTTATTGCCTGCATGGATGCAGGCTTCACCAATCTTAAGCTTGGCGTTTCGGCTAACGGTGCCAGTAGCCGAAGTTGCGGAGGCTTTTTACTAAAAGCCGTAGCAATTTGGGCGCAGCGAGTATCCGAGCGGAGCCGGCTACTGACTGTTGCACGAAGTCCAGCCCGATATTACGTATTTACAAAATGATATGTCTTGATGTTATTTAAAATATTATCCATTCTTCCTTGATTTTTTTCGATTTCATAATGTGTCTGTAAATTTATCCAAAACTCAACAGAATTACCAAAAAATTTTGACAATCTCATTGCCGTATCAACAGAAATTCCACGCTTACCTTTTAAAATTTCACTTATCCTGGTTTGATCAATCTTAATTTCTTTAGATAACCTATAAGCACTTATATTCATTGGTTTTAAAAAATCTTCTAACAATATTTCACCCGGATGTATTATTGGTATTTTTTTAATCATAAAAAAACCTCCTTAATGATAATCAGTAATTTCTACGTCATAAGCATTATTATCTTTCCATTTAAAACAAATCCGCCACTGATCATTAATGCTTATACTCCATTGTCCTTTTCTATCATCTTTTAAATCATGCAATCTATTCCCTGGAGGAATTTTTAAATCATTTAAGTTCGTTGCGGCATTAATTTGCAATAATTTCCTTTTTGCTGTTTTTTGAATTTCTATTGGAAATTTTTTGGAAAATATATTATTCCATATTTTTTCAGTTTCTTTGTCATAGAAATTTGATATCATAAATAATGATAATACATTTCATTACTATTGTCAATCACTATTATCTCAGGGCTGGATTTCGTGCAACGGTGTCACTAGCCGAAGTTGCGGAGGCTTTTACTAAAAGCCGTAGCAATTTGGGCAGCGAGTATCCGAGCGGAGCCGGCTACTGACTGTTATAGGCAGTAGCCCCACCGCCTTTTATATTTCATTCAATTTCTGATTGCCTTGCTTCACCCAAATTGCCTTCGTGAGTACACTCAGGCAACTTCGGCAACTTGCGTGCAAATCGTTATACGAAAATGACTGTAAATACAAATGGAAGAAGACAACGGTCGGTGCATGGTCAAATACAACTTCTTGTACCCGGAGAAGTAATAAAAGAAAAAATAAAGAAATTCACAAAGAATGGAAAACCGACTTATATCAATGAACGAGTAACTCTTCCGATCAATGAAATGATCGCAATATACAATGCCGAAATCAGAGGCTTATTCAACTACTACAGTATAGCAAATAATGTATCAAAAAGGCTTTACGAATTCAAATATTATCACTATTTCAGTCTGGCAAAAACGCTGGCAAAGAAACATAAAATATCGGTAAAGAAAGTAATAAGGAAATTCAGGATACCCGTTAAAAGAAAAGACGGAACAGGAACAATCAATATTATAGGCGTGAGGTATCGAAACAGAACAGAAGAAAAGGTAATGACCTACTTCAACAAATCAATGAAACGAAAAAGCATTCCGGTGAAAGAGGATATACATCCGGAAAATATTAAAGCCGATTATAAGAATGAAATCATCCGTCGCCTTCTGTATGGTCAATGCGAATTATGCAATGAAAATCAGAAAATCGAACAGCTTGAAGTACATCACATTCGTAATCTAAAAAAGCTCAAGGACAAATATAAAGAGAAAAAGATAGAACTGCCGAAATGGTTAAAAACCATGATTCACATTAGAAGAAAAACATTGGTTGTGTGCAAGGAATGTCATAGGACAATTCACAAAAGGAAGATTTAGAATCAGAATAGCTGGAGAGCCGGATGCTTGGAAACCTGCATGTCCGGTTCGGAGGGAGATTCCCCGGAAACCTGTTATAGAAATATAATAAGGCGCCGGGATTCTACCCTACGTTCAATATCCGGGTGAAATCAGACATTTTTTCTGTTAAGGCATACACAAGACAATATTTTTGGTACCCTGTCAGTTTTTTGGGGACAAACCCGGCGACTTTATGGAAACAAGGGGTTGCAACCCCTTGTTTCCCCGGGAAACTGACGGGATACTATTTTTGAAGTATTAATATTGACAAAAACGGCAACAACGATTATAATCTATTTAACTAAACGGTTAGTTAAATAGATATCTGGAAGAATTAATGAACAAATCTGAAGAATCAAATGCCAGGGAAAGAATTCTCAAGGCCGCGGAGAAAATATTCGCAGAAAAAGGTTTTGACGGCTCGAGAGTTGACGGGATCGCAAAAGAAGCCGGGGTAAACAAGGCTTTGATCTATTATTATTTCAAAAGCAAGGATGAGATACTCGAGGCGCTTCTCGCCAATTTCATCGAAAATATTAATTTTGCACGGGATAAAATCGACGAAAATGATTTCAAAAATCCGTCGGAATTATCCGAAGTTTTTTTTGACACAGCCTTTGACTATCTTTTTGAAAAAAAGGAACTTTTGAAGATTGTCTTCATGGAAGAGCTGAAGGGCCGTGGTAAAATGAGCACCATCTTGAAACACTGGAGCGAAACATACCAGACGGAAAAAGAGGCATATAAAAAAATCGGAATTAAAATGAAGGAAGACGACAAATCCTTGATAGGAGGGTTTTTCATCGGTTTCATACCCTTCATAAATTATATCATTTATAATGACCAGTTTTGTGAATTCTTCAAGCTTGACAGGGAAGAGACGAAAAAATCGTTTAAACTGATAATGAAAAACATGAGAGAAACTTCGTTTAACAGGATTTTTGAATAATTTTTTTTATTCAATTGCTAACTAAATAGTTAGTTAACATGAAGGTAATTATTTGCTGCATATAAAATGAAAATATGAAAGCAAGGGGGAGCAACCCCTTGCTTTCAAAATAAATTCAGGAGAATTAAGTTGGAAAAAATTAAACAATTGGGTGAAGGGAAAATCGGCAGCCTGCTTTTCAAGTATTCGATGCCGGCGATTATAGGGATGCTTGCCAATGCCCTGTACAATGTAGTTGACCGAATATTCATAGGCCGGGGAGTGGGCACCCTTGCCATTGCAGGATTAACGGTGGTTTTCCCCATCATGATCGTCAGCATGGGTATAGGGCTCCTCATCGGCTCAGGTTCATCGATTAATATGGCGATAAAATTCGGCGAAGAAAAAAGGGAAGAAGCCGAAAAATTTCTCGGTAATGCATTTATCCTGTCGGTAATCTCAAGTGTCATGCTGACCGCCGTTACCTTGATATTTATTCATCCTGTGTTAATATTTTTCGGTGCATCAGCCTCTGTATTGCCATATGCAAAAGATTATCTTGCCATAATAGCATTGGGCTTTGTTTTCCAGATCATGGCCATGGGTTTGGGCAGTTCCATCAGGGTACAGGGACACCCGAAAACCGGCATGTTTACCATGATAATAGGGGCCGTGTTGAATGCCATCTTCTGTCCGATTTTCATTTTCGGCTTCAAAATGGGGGTCAGGGGGGCCGCTTTTGCCACGGTTTTATCACAGTTTTTTTCATTGCTCTATGTCCTGTGGTTTTATACGAGCAGGATGAGCATTCTCAGGATAAAATTGGGAAAATCAGTTTTTGACTCCCGGATAATCAAAAAAATAATATCCCTGGGTTTTGCCCCGTTTTTCGTGCAGGTGATGAATTGCATAGTGTTCATAGTGGCGAATAATTCGATCAAGGTGTACGGCGGGGACACTGCCCTTGCGGTAATAGGCATAATCAACACACTTATAATGCTGATCCTAATGCCGGTGCTTGGATTGGACCAGGGAGCAATGCCGCTGATAAGCTACAACTTCGGGGCAAAGAAATATGAAAGGATACTGAAAATACTCAAGATGGTAATTGTTATCTCAACCGTGATCCTTGCCCTGTGGAATGCAGCAATATTGATATTTCCGGCACAGCTTTTATCACTTTTCAACGGCAAGGATCATGAACTTGTCGGACTGGGATCCCGGGCGCTGATGATCTACTGCGGGCTTATATTCCTCAACGGCATTTATTTTACCACGGTGCATTTTT
This sequence comes from Spirochaetota bacterium, assembly GCA_046703745.1. GTDB lineage: Bacteria > Spirochaetota > GWE2-31-10 > GWE2-31-10 > JAFGQB01 > CAZHHK01. The sequence continues at coordinate 6,329 of JBJKSS010000317.1, read as the reverse complement.
TCCAGGCGATCGGTAAATCCGTATATGCAATACTGCTTGCGCCGTTGAAAAATGTGATTATTTCCCTGCTGTTTATCATCCTTCCCCTGTTCCTGAAGATAAACGGCATTTTCATAAGCGGCATTGCAACGGATATAATCTGCACAGCCGTGGCAATCATATTACTGGCAGGTGAAGTGAAAAAGATTAAAAATATGCAGATGATGCCTGAAGGAAAAATCCCTGATTTTGTTGAATTATGACTTGCCGGCAGTTGAATAAATCTGTTAATATATACTTAATAAAAGGAGTATTTTAATATGTCAAGAAAAGCTTTTAATGCTGACGGCGCGGTATCCGTCGGCCCTTATTCTCATGGTGTAGAATCCGGCGGCTTTGTTTTTTTATCGGGACAGACTCCGATGGATTCCAAAACGGGAAAAATTGCAGAAGGTGACATTGCTGCACAGACGGAGCAATGTTTTAAAAATCTGTCGAATGTCCTGAATACCGCAGGATTGACCTTTGATAATGTAGTCAAGGTGAATGTTTACCTGGCCGACATGAATGACTTCAGGGCGATGAACGAAGTTTACGCAAAACAGTTTTCGTCACCGTTCCCTGCGCGGACAACAATCGGCACTGCGTCTCTGCCGCTTGGATCAAAAATTGAAATCGAGATGATCGCAAGTAAGGGATAAATTTTTATTCATTCTCCTGTAAATAAAAATAAAATAATGACCTTCCGGGAATAATAAAATCATATAATTAATATATAAGATTTCGGTTACCAGTCAATAGGCGCACTTGTAATAGGAATTATTTTGGGACTATGGCGATAGCCGGTATTTTAATTCCTGTCGGATACTTCCATGCTTCTTGTGGAAGTATCCGTTTTTTCGGTTTTTTTTAAAAGTGGAAAAAAGCGTATAAAAAGTAACTTTTAACCGTTGTTTTATTTTCATTTTTTAATATTCTTGTTTCACTGTCCGGTGTGGAATGATGAATGGGTTTCTTTGCGGGAAAAGGATGAAAAAAGCAGGAGGTGGATGAATATGGAAATGCCAAAAGTTGTTTCATGCAATGTCATTGAATGCGCATATAACCAGAATGACCAGTGCCACGCAATGGCCGTCAATGTTGGTGAGGAAAAGCCTGTCTGCGGCACGTTCTATGAAAGCAGCCAGAAATGCACCGGTATGGAGGCTTCGGCCGGTGTCGGCGCCTGCAAGATGGATGACTGCATTTATAACGACTGCCTGATGTGCGCCGCGGACAGCATCGAAGTTGAGTGGCAGGATGAGAATGCAAAATGCCTGACTTTCAAAAGAAGGTAATTTTAAAAACCGTTGCTTTTTTCCGCTTGAATAAAATTAATGCAAAAAAAATCGTTAAATAATATATAATTATTGGCAGGTTTCAATTTTAAAAAGGAGAACGATGCCTTGAAAAAAGTTATAAAAAGAAACGGCACGGAAAAAAATTTTGATCAGCTTAAAATCAGGGAAGCGGTAAAAAAAGCCGCCATGGCATTCCTCAAAAACAGGGAAAAAGCGGACAAAGTATCTTCACTGGTGGCGGTCAAGACGGAAAAAAAAACAGACGAGCGGTACGGAAATACGCCGCCCAATGTCGAAAATATCCAGGACATAGTCGAAGAAACCCTGATGGAAGAAGGGTATGCCGAAATTGCGAAACGCTACATTATCTACCGCGAGGAGAGGCGAAGGCTGAGGAATGCAAAAAGTGTGCTGCTCGGCCTCGATGACGATCTAAAACTCACGTTGAACGGCATCGAAGTCCTGAACCGCAGGTATCTGCTCAGGGATGATTCGCAGAAAATAATCGAAACCCCGGGTGAGCTTTTTAAAAGGGTTGCACGCAGCATCGCCTCGGCCGAAAAAAAATACAAATCGAAGATCACCGGCTCAACCGTTGAAGAAAAATTTTACGGCATGATGTCCGGCCTCGAGTTCCTTCCCAATTCGCCGTGCCTGATGAATGCCGGCACATTGAACAGCCAGCTTTCGGCCTGTTTCGTGCTTCCCGTGGATGATTCGCTTGACAGCATTTTCGGCACGCTCCAGACAATGGCAAAAATACATCAGACCGGCGGCGGCACGGGATTCAATTTTTCGCACCTGAGGCCGAGGAACGATATTATAAAATCGACTAACGGAGTGTCATCCGGCCCGGTTTCATTCATCTCGATCTATGACAGGGCGACTGAAGTGATGCTTCAGGGCGGCAAGAGAAGGGGCGCCAACATGGGCATACTGAGATTCGATCATCCGGACATCGAGGAGTTCATTGAGGCAAAATCCGGCGGCGGACTGCTGAGCAATTTCAACCTCTCTGTCGGCGTGACCGATAAATTCATGGATGCGGTGCTCAAAAACAAAAAAATCGATCTTGTAAACCCCGGGACAGGCAAGGCTGTTAAGAAAACAAATGCAAAGGAATTGTTCCGGCTGATTGTGAATGCCGCCTGGAAGTGCGGGGATCCGGGACTGGTTTTCCTTGATGAAATAAACAGGAAAAATCCGACCCCTGATGTGGGCATGATCGAGGCAACGAATCCATGCGGCGAGCTGCCGCTTTTGCCTTACGAGAGCTGCAACCTGGGATCGATAAATCTCGGCAAAATGGTAAAGGACAAAGGGCCCGATTTTGAAAGGCTTGCGGAATGCATCAGGTGGGGAATAAGGTTCCTCGACGACGTGATTGACATGAATAATTTCCCGGTGCCGGAAATAACCCAAATCGCCCGGGCAAACAGGAAAATCGGCCTCGGCGTAATGGGATTTGCCGACATGCTCATAAAATGCGGTATTCCCTACACTTCGCCGCGGGCGGTTGATTTTGCAGGGAAGATCATGAAGTTTGTGCGGGATGAGTCGCTAAAAGCCTCGGCAGAGCTTGCCGTTGAGCGGGGGACTTTCCCCAATTATAAAAAATCGGTCTATTTTAAAAAGAGCCTCGTTATGCGGAATGCCACCGTAAATACCATAGCTCCAACGGGAACGATCAGCATCATAGCCGGATGTTCAAGCGGCATCGAGCCGCTTTTCGGCATCTCATTCATAAGGAACATTCTGTCAGGCATGAAGTTATTCGAAACAAACGGCGTTTTTGAAAGCGAGGCCAAAAGGCTCGGGTTTTACAGCGAGGAGCTGATTTCGAAAGTGGCGCAAAATGAAACGATTAGTGACATGAAGGAGATACCCGCACAGATCAGACAGTTGTTCAATACGGCTTTTGATGTGCCGCCGGCGCAGCACCTGAAAATACAGGCCGCGTTCCAGAAATACACCGATAATTCCGTTTCAAAGACGATTAATCTTCCCAATGACGCGCCGGTTTCGACTGTTGAGGCAATTTACCTGACCGCACACAAACTGAAATGCAAGGGAATCACCGTTTACCGTTACGGCAGCAGGGAAAACCAGGTTTTGACCTTCCGCGGCAAAAAGGATTCCGACAATGCCTTTAACTCCAGATTCATCCAGGCCGGCCCTGAATATTCAGGCGGCTGCATTTCGGGAACATGCCCTTTTTGATTCTTAAAGATCTCGATTGCATGTTTTTCAAATTTCGTGTAAAAGCAATCAGAATTGTAAGTAACATGTAAAACTTCATAAATTTAAATATTCTTATACGACTAAGTATATATTTTTAAAATATAAAGAGAGTAAAATTTTTGGAGGAAAGAATGAAAAGAGTTTTGTTTTTCAGTTTCATTATAACTTCCTTTTTTGCATTCACAAGTGTGGTTTCGGCCAAAGGCAAATACGGCGATTTCATGAAGGCAGCCGGGTCATTCGTAAAATATGATTCTGCCAAAATGGTGCTGACAATAAAGAAAGATGACGGCAGTAATGCCGATTTTGCAGTTACCAACGATACCGTGGTTTACAAGAGAGATGAAAAGGCAGCAACAACAAATGGAAAACACGCAAAAGGCATCAAGATAAACATAGCCGATCTTAAGGCCAATGACAACCTGGGGATAAGGTACACCACATCAAACAATACGAACACAGCCGTAAGAATTTTTCAAAAAAACAGAAAATAAATAACTTCCTCGAAAGGGAATTTTCGACTATATGATTTTTTTAAAAGCGTGCCCTGTGGGCTTTCAGCAGGGTGCGCTTTCTTTTTAAAAAAAATTGTTCAGAGTTTCACAATAAACTTGAAATTTTATTCTTCCATAAAGAAATGAAAATGAATTTATGAATATAAAATTCTAGGCAAAAATATTTATCTTCCTGCCAATACCGTTTTGTGCATTGTAATTGTTTAAAGCATTCTGCGTATTGGTATCTTCCCAATTCCATGTTTTCGTGTTCATCGCATTGTTGTTAACTTTGTTGAGCTTGTAAATATTTGTCGTTTGATGTGTACCGTTTAACATCTGATTTGAAATGCTGTTTACGTTCATTATTATCCTCCACATACTAATGATAAGACGCCGTTATACTTCCGTCAAGGGAATTTTGGGAGCCGTATCAGGCGAATGAAGAGAGCATTTTTTCGACCCATTTTTTGTCCATTACAGTCAACCGGTTTTTTTTGAGGTTTTCCTTAACGATCCATTTGATATGCTTATTGTCGATTTTTGCCATTCTTTCAAAAGCCGCCTTGCCTTCTTCCGGCAATGAAACGACCGCAACGCTCCATCCGTAGCCGAGTGTTTTTTTTAAAGAATTCTGGTTGTCGGAAAGCTTGCCGTGAGCATTTTCAAAACCCTTCGTGATTTTCTCGAGCATTTCGAATAACTCAATGACAACCGTTTTGTCTTTCAAAAGCTTCGGCTCACACAAAGCTGCAACAACGGCACGCTTTTCCAGGTCATTGCCGTCCATCCATTCTTTCAGATTATTGATAATCTCATCCATGCGGTTTTCTGCAATTTCCTGAATGCCTATGGCGACGGCTTCCCTGATTCTCCAGCTGGAGTGAGAAGCATAGGCTCTTATTGTTGTCAAAGTGTTCTTGATATTATTTCTGTTTAGAATACAATAACCGGCTATACCGCACATTACAACAAATTCTTCCGGAGAATTATGCAGATTTTCCCTGTAAAATGAAAAACATTCCTTTACTTCATCTTCTGCGGCGCTTTTTGAAAATTCATGCAAGAGTTCCAAATTTCCCCTTGGCCCGGGCAACCCGGAATTTTTCAGGAGATTTTCGACTGATTTCATCATCTGGCTGTACCCTGATTACCGGCAAACAGTTTGTATTCTCACCATGTGATTTTAAAAGTGCTGTTGCCGATATTTTCCACTTTTCCCGTGGTTATGCCGCACATTTCCAGAATTCCCAAATATACCCCTTCATATAATATTTCATTATAATTCGGGGCCGGCGCTTTTATAACTACTTCTTTATCAACGGCTTTCATAATTTGTCTTGGTATTACATCATTCCCGGTATGATTCAATAAAAACCCTTCTGCTTCATATTTTATAAAGTCTAAAGGTGTTTTGACATTTTCCGGGATTCCGGCTGTTTTCTTTATCGTTGGATATACCTTTCTTCCCAATGTAACTATTGCTTTAATGCCGCTTAAAGAAGATTTTGCATAAAGCTCCATAACCTCATTGAAAATTTCTGTGTTATACCAGCCTTCCTGTTCCAGTTCGGTCCAGCCCCTTCCTGTCAGTTTTTTCAAATACTCATTGGCTTTGGATTGAGCCTCCGGATATGCTGACATCAAACTGCAAGCCAAAGTGATAAATTTACCTTTTACATCTGCCATATTAAAACTCCAAATGAAATTATTTAATACCGGTTGCCGACAACATTTGTTTGCCGTCGAAGTTATCGGCTTCATTAAAGAACTTGAAACTATCGAAGGAATTTTCGGCTTATGGCATTAAACAGTTCCATTTTCTGTTCGGGTGAATATCCGGTTTTATCTTTATTTAATTCTTTAAAGCTATGGTTTGTAACAAGGGACTTGATAATATCTATAACCACCCTGATTACGGTTACCGGGGTTTCCCTGAAGGAATATTCCAGATAAGGCACAACATGCTGGTATACGGCCTGAAGCAGATAATCCTGAAAAATTTTATCCTTCGATATTTGCGATTGAACCGATATTGTGTTCCCCGGCTGGGCATAGCCAAGCGATTTAATCTGGCCGCAGAGAAAATCAAGAATGTTTTTCTCAAAAGCATTCAGCTCAATATCCGGAGAATATATTTTCGGAAGGACTTCAAACATGTCATTTTGCAGCCATACATGAGGCGCCAGATCCAGGTTATTGATATACCGGGTCAGCTTGGGCCCAAAACTGGTATTTGAATAATCTGCAAAATATTTATTCCCCGCAGAAGGGC
>JBJKSS010000316.1:0-7323 GCA_046703745.1 Spirochaetota bacterium | reverse complement strand
CCGTTGATATCAAGATCCCTGATTTTGAATGCGCTGTCGATTTCAAGAATTCCCCTGATCCTGTCCTTGAAATTGAGAAATATCTCCGGCACGCCCTGTTTCATGCCGTTGCCGATCCTGTCCGCGTCACGCACCTTGAACAGGTTCTCGAGATTTTCGACACCGACATTCTTTATGAACCTTCTCACCGCTCCGTCGGTCCAGTCATTTGTATAATAAAACATATGGTATTTGATAAGATGCGTTATTTCCCTTACATCGCTGTTTTTGAATTTTAGCCGTTTTAATATCCTGCCGGCGATCCTGGCTCCTATGATCTCATGATTGAAGAATGAATTTTCGTTTTCCTCGTCATCCTTGTTTCTCTGGGTCTGGGGCTTTGCAACGTCATGAAAAAGACTGGCTATCCTCAATATGTAGCTGTTTTCATCGGCCGCATCACAGGAATAAAGATTGTGATAATAGACATCATACTTGTGAAACCTGTTTTGCACCACACCGTAGCAATTCAATAACTCCGGCAGGATATGCTTCATCAAACCGGACCTTCTCATATATTCAATGGCAATCGAAGGTTTTCTGGTCTTCATCATTTTTATAAACTCATCCCTGATCCTTTCGGCTGAAATCCTGGTTATGTTTTCAGAAAGCTTCGTGATACTCTCAAAAGTTTTTTCATCGATTGTAAAATCGAGCTGGCTTGCGAACCTGCAAGCGCGAAGCATTCTCAAGGCGTCTTCCTGGAACCTTTCCTCAGGATCACCGATCGCCCTTATGAGCTTTTTTTTCAGATCGTCACTGCCGCTAAACAGGTCGATCATTTTTTTATTGTTGATGTTGTATGCAAATGCATTAACGGTAAAATCCCTGCGCTTGAGATCCTCTTCTATCGTCCTGACGAAATGCACCTGATCCGGGTGCCTGGAATCTGAATAATTCGCTTCAACTCTGAAAGTCGTGACCTCGAATTCACTTTTTTCAAACAAAACCATTACCGTACCGTGCTCTATGCCCACAGGAATCACGGATTTGAACATTTTCATAACATCATCCGGTCTTGCGTTCGTCGCGAAATCAAAATCGGATTCCCTGCCGCTCAAAAGGTAGTCCCTTACTGCACCGCCGACAAGATAAAGCTCATAACCGTTATTACTAAAAATATCAGCAAATTTAATAACAGATTTAGGTAATTTCATAGGTTTTTTTCTTTAACATTTTTTCTGCCAAAAGTCAAAAAATTATACTTAAAAGTGTTGGCAGTTATAATCAAGCTTGCTGACTGCCGCTTTAAAATTTTATTTCATTAAATTTAATTATATTTCTTAAATTATTTACAAAATTTTATAAAAATAATAATATAAATATATAAGCTGGTATTTCGATTGATTTCTTTATGAATGAAAATATATCAGACTGAACAAATCCCGATAATTGAAAAATATTCCGGATTACAAAAAAAACGGATAAATCCTGAAATTTACCGGCAAAACCGGGAGGCTAACCATCAACATTCTAATCGGCGGCGACAAAAATCAGTACGAATTCTATACTGCATTTTTTTCAGGAAACGGCTACGAGGTCATTCTTTATACGGACCTTTTCCCTGACCTGTACCAGGAAAACCCTGCTGTTTTCAGCGCAAAATCCCAGGAAAAACCCAAAAAGGAAGAGGCGCAGCCCAAAAAAACGGTGAGCAAGGATATACAATTATGCGCCGCCGTGATATTCATGAAAACTGACATTCATATAGCGGAAGACCAGATAAAGGAAATAGTCAATACGTATAAAGACAGGCTCCCGATTCTTGCCGTAATGGACAAGAATGTATTCGACACGATCGACAGGCTCTACAATCTCGGGGTCAACGAGATATGCTTTGATTTCAAACCGGAATCAATAATGAAAGACTTAAAATCCCTGAAGGCATGCGGCTCCGGCAGCAAGGATATAATCAGGGACGAAGATAAGGATACGGCATCAAAACATTACATAATCAACTTTTTTGAAAACAACAACATATTCATAATAGATGTGCACGGCCCCCTGATCAAGGAAAAAATTTCACCGCTCAAACTGATGTTCGAAAATCTGGTCAAATCCAGGCTAAACAGGATAAAAGGCGTCATTTATATCCTTACCGATACCCACGAAGACAGCATGAATATCGACAATATCTGGGTACTTTTCAGGATGTGGAAGGAATTCGGCTATGATTATAAAAAAGTTACATTCCTCACCAATTCTGAGAACGTTTTGAAAAAAATCAATAAATATTTTTCATCCACTGGCATGATGCATTTTATAAATCTGCTTGAGGTTACACAATACTTTTATCCTGACCTGGCAAAAAAAGGCGAAGATGAAATTTTCAATTTTGCTTCCCAGCTTCTGCAGGAACCAAAAAAAGTTTACACCCAGTAATTTATGCAGTAATGTCGACATTGTTCCCGATATATTCGTCGGGATTGGCCTGTACCGCAGTTTCAGCATTGTTTACAGGCTGCGGAGGCTGATTTTCCGGAACAGAGCTGATGTGTGCAGTGGTAATATCGGGATAGTCATTGATTATGCTGTTAACATCCATCTTGAACCTCCTCTCTTTATTAATTATAATGCAAAAATTGAATCCGGCAGGAATTTTATTTGATGCCGATGGCATCTTCAAGACTTTCCCTCTCGTAACGCCTGTATTCGCCTTCTAAGATACCGGTGTCCTTGAGTTTCAGGCTGCCTATGCCGACCCTTTTCAGAGATTTAATGCCGGTTTTAAAAAATTTATAGACTTCCCTGATTTCCCGCTTTTTGCCTTCGTGCAGGAATACCGCAAGGAGCCTGCCGGAAATTTTGTTTATCCTCACAGCCCTGTAGATTTCACCGTCGATCTCAACGCCGGCCAAAAAAAGTTTTACGAGTTTTACAGGCACATCCTTAAAGGATTCCACCAGATACTCTTTTATTATATTGCCGGATGGATGCGTTATCCTGTTGGCAAAATCACCGTCATTTGTCAAAATTATCAATCCTGAAGAGTCATAATCGAGCCTGCCCGCAGAAAAGAGCCTCGCATCGCCTATTTTTACAAGATCATATATGGTTTTACGTCCGAATTTATCATCATGTGTGCACAAATATCCGGCAGGCTTGTTTAAAACAACATAATATTTTGGGGAAATTTTTAACTTTTTGCCGTCAAGCGCGATTTCATCATTATCATCAACCTTAAAGGATTTTTCCCTTATAACCTCACCGTTTACACTGACCCGCCCGTCTTCTATGATCTCCTGGGCTTTCCTCCTGGAAGATATGCCGGCGGAAGAGAGAAACTTTTGAAGTCTCATGAAAAATCACTCATTGTCGTCCGTAAATTCATCGCCTTTAAGTTCATTTATTGTGGGAAGGTCCTCAATACTCTTCAAATTGAAATGCTTGAGGAAATCAGTGGTTGTGCCGTAAAGCAGCGGCTTGCCGACAACTTCCTTCCTGCCCACGATCTGTATATAATTCATTTCAAGAAGCTTTTTTATCGATGTTTCGCAGGAAATACCCCTGATTTCTTCAAGATCGCCTTTTGTAATGGGCTGTTTGTATGCAATTATGGACAGAACCGTCAGGTTCATCTTGGATAACTTATTCTGCGGCTTTATCTTGTATAATTCCCTGATCTCGGGGTATATGTCTTTCTTTATCTGAAAAGTATATCCCTCGGCCACTTCAAGTATTTGAAGCCCGTGAATATCCTTTTTGTATTCCTCGATCAGGATATCCATCGTTTCCTTAAGCTTCGCCTTTTGGATGCCTGTAATTTTGCTCAAATTTTCAACAGTGACTATATCGCTTTCGTAGAATAATATTGCCTCGATCAGAGCAGGATATTTATCCATTTCCAATTTAGTTTCTCCGTTAAAATTGATTTCGATATTTATATAGTAAAAAATCCCAGCAGTCAAGATTTCTATGGAAAATTATGGCACCAAAGCATCAAAATTTATCATCGATTATCCACGGCTGGATGCGGCGATCTTTTATGTAACGAACGAGATAAGGATAAAAAACAATTTGAAACCCCTTACATACAGTCCGGAGCTCGAAATCAGCGCCTGGAACCATGCGAGGAGCATGGTAAAGGGCAATTTTTTCAGCCATTACAATAAAGCAGAAAAAAAACGATATTCCCCTGATCAGCGCGGCGCACTGGCCGGCATTTCCAATCCCCATCTTGCCGAAAATATAGCCGATACATTCGGAATACGGTATGATCCGGGGGCCAGGGTTTATATACTGGATAAGGAAAAAGGCATTTTCAGCTATGAAGCCGACGGAAAGCCGATCCCCAATCATACATATCTTTCCTTTGCAGAATCCGTTCTCGAAATCTGGATGAATTCTCCGGGCCACAGGGCAAATATCCTCTCAAAGGATGCATTACAGATGGGCTGCGGGGCATATTATTACGAAGACGATAATTTTTATCATATTGCAAGGTTCAAGGCGGTACAGAATTTCCAATGGTATGAAAAAATAATCCCGTCGCATGAAAAATCAAAAGAATTGGAGCCATAGCATAGGTATTAAAATGTTCAGGGCAGGATTTAACTGGCCTCTTCCTCTTCGAAGAAGAAGTTTTTGCGCACTATGTGTATGTCGCCGAACAATATATGCTGCCTGACAGTAATTGTACCCTTTTTTACGAGTTCCAGTATAGCCAGGAACGTGCAGACAAGCTCAAGCTTCTGCATGTTTTCCTTTACCAGCTCGAAATAATTGAAACTTTCCTTTTCCTTTAAGATCGATTTAATAAAATTGATCTTGTCCTCGACCGTATAATTTTGCATCGATATTTCATAGATGCTCTCATCTTTTTCCTTCTTGTTAAGTATCTCTGCAAACGCTCCGATGAGGTCGAGAACAGTGAGCTGCTTCCAGTTTTCATTGCTTTCTTCAAGATCGAATAAAACCGGCCCCCTTGCCCTGTTTATTATGGGCAGGCTCTCCTCGCCCCTTACTTCAAGAAGACTTGCCGCCATCTTGTACTGCTGGTATTCGAGCAGTTTTGCTATCAATTCTTCCTTGGGATCTTCCTCATCCTCTTCATAATTAACCTCGATCGGCAGCATCGCCCTTGATTTGATCAGGATGAGCGTTGTGGCCATCTCGACGAATTCGGAAATGTTATCAAGATCAAGCACAACGAGAAAAGTAAGGTATGTAAGATACTGCTGTGTTATTTCGGCAATCGGTATGTCATAGATATCTATTTCGGATGTCTTTATCAGATGCAGCAAAAGGTCAAGAGGTCCCTCGAAAGTTTTTATCTTGACCCTGTATTTTTCACCGGTATTGGTATCGCCGGAAAATAACGCTTCGTTATCGCTCAATTTACAAGTCTCCAATCTTTGTTATAGTTTGCCCCGTGATGCAATTTAACTGTTTTTTAATATCATACTTTTCAAGATATGCAGAACCATTCTCAAGTACTTCTAGTATCGGCACCAGAACGAATTTTCTGTAAAAAAATCTTTCATGAGGTATGGTTAATTTTTCCGATTTGATCTCAATATCATCAAAAAATATAATATCTATATCAATAATCCTGGGGCCCTTTGGCCTGTTCGCATCCTTGTGTCTTCCGATACGCCTTTCAATTGATTGTGTAACTTTTAAAACATCCAGCGGGTCTTTGATGCCGGTTTCATATACGGCGGCAATGTTATAAAACATGGACTGATCCGTTTCATCAACCGGAGAAGTTTCATACAAAGAACTTAACTTGACAAATTTGAATTTCCCGTTCAGCAGCCGTACGGCCCGTTTAAGATAATAAGTCCTCGGTTCAATGTTAGTCCCCAAAGACAGTACAAGCCTGCTCCGCATCCTATAAAAGATCTTTCTGGGCCACATCCTCGTTCTTTTTCTTAGTATCCCTGTCATTGCCGTTATTGTTGTCTTCAACTTTTAAAGGCATCATTGTGCCCCTGATTTTTTTCTCGATTTCCTTTGCTATGTCCGGGTTATCAATGAGGTATTTTTTAACATTCTCCCTGCCCTGGCCGATCTTTGTTTCGCCGTAAGAATACCATGAACCGGTTTTCTGGATAAGTCCGTACTTAACGCCTGCATCGATCAGGGAGCCTTCCCTGCAGATGCCCTTGCCGTATACCAGGTCCAGCTCAACTTCCCTGAAAGGAGGAGCAAGCTTGTTTTTTACTATTTTAACCTTCACCCTGTTGCCCACTGCATCCGAACCTGTTGTGAGTGTCTCGATTTTCCTGATATCTATCCTTATCGAAGCATAAAATTTCAGTGCCTTGCCGCCGGTTGTTGTTTCCGGGTTACCGAACATCACGCCGATCTTCATTCTCAACTGATTAATAAAAATCACACTTGTGTTCGATTTTGAAACTATGCCTGTAAGTTTCCTCAAAGCCTGGCTCATGAGCCTTGCCTGCAGTCCCATGTGACTGTCGCCCATCTCGCCTTCGATTTCGGCCCTTGGCGTCAATGCGGCCACCGAATCCACCACTACAATGTCTACGGCACTGCTCTTTACAAGCGACTCTACGATTTCAAGGGCCTGCTCACCTGTATCGGGCTGTGAAACCCACAGATCATTTATGTTGACCCCAAGCGCCTTCGCATAAATCGGATCAAGCGCGTGCTCTGCGTCTACGAAAGCCGCAATGCCTCCGTTTTTCTGCGCCTCTGCAATTGCATGCAGGGCCAGCGTGGTCTTGCCTGAAGACTCGGGACCGTAAATCTCGATGACCCTGCCCCTCGGATAGCCGCCTATGCCCAGCGCGGCATCCAGAAGAAGGGAGCCGCTTGATATAAAATCAACGGATATGGCCTTCCTCGAACCAAGTCTCATTATGGCACCCTTGCCGAATTCTTTCTCTATGGAAAGCACGGACATCTCTAAAGCCTTGATCTTGTCCTGCATTTCCTTGTTGTTGTCAACAGCCATTGTCATCCCCTTCGTTTCATTTGCAATATTGTCCATAAAAACCTCCGAATATAAAGTGTTATATTATATTAAACGCCCAAAACGGAGAAATCCATTACAATTTCAAGAAAATTATAATAAAAAAATGAAATAGTAAAGCATATTTTGCAAAAATTCATCCGGCATCAGATGCAGTGGCAGGCGACCTTGTGATTTTCGGATACTTTTTTGAGAACGGGCTTTTCTTCCCTGCATAATTCTTCGGCAATATTACACCTTGAACAGAACAGGCACCCCTTTTGTTCAATTGTCGGATCGGGGATACCACCGTATGGAAGCGAAGCATCCCGTTTTTCTTCCCTGTGGAATGTAGGCATGGATGA
>JBJKSS010000315.1:0-16900 GCA_046703745.1 Spirochaetota bacterium | reverse complement strand
TCTATTTTTTTTTATTTTCAAAGGCTTCCTTTTCATCGGGGCCGTTTTCTTCAAGCGTAACCGTGGTCCCCGGGAAAAGTTCCAGCATAATAAGCTGGAGGACATCTTTTGCGTTGGCATTTTTATTATTATAGGAGATGGTGACTATCGATTTATACTTTAAAGCTTCTCTGGCAATTTCGCTGGAGGGTCTTGCGTGTATACCTTTGTTATTATTTACAGTGGCTTTACCGGATATGCTCATAAATATTTCAATCCTTAAATTTATAAATCATGATTTTAATCATTTAACTCCAAACAATAAAAAACTGCCCTATTTTACAGGCAGCTTGACTAAAAATATCAAATTTTTAAATATTTTGAAAGCAATTTTCTAAAAATATTGACTTTTTTTAAAAATGTGTTAACATATTGATATATGTTAATATCTAAATATCTCGATTTAAATTTGGTAAAAGTCTTTAAATCCCTTGCAGATGCCATGAGGCTCAGAATTATAAGAATCCTTATGAATGGTACTTTTAATGTAAATGAAATTCAATTCATAGTAAACGGGAAGCAATCAAATATCTCCCATCATTTAAAAGTTCTTCAGGAAAGCGGTATTGTAATAAGCAAAAAGGAAGGATCATTGATATATTACAGGTTAAATGAATTGGCGCTCTCAAAAAGCCTTGAAAAAATTCTTGAATTATTAAATTTGAATATTGCTTCGATACCATCTTATGATGATGACTCCAGAAGACTTGATGCCATTCAGCTCAAAAGAAAAAAAAACGCGGAAGACTTTTTTAATTCGGTAGGCAAAGGTTTTGATGACATGCAGGAAGAGCTTTTCAATGATATTTATTCAATTGATGATGCACTGGGACTTTTGGAAGAAAAGCTTGGTTGTATCCTTGATATTGGATGCGGGACGGGCCGGAATTTGCCATCTCTGGCGAAGTATTCAAAAAAAATTATTGGCGTTGATTCATCACCTGTTATGCTTCAGTTATCAGATCATATTTGTAAAACCAATAATTTGAATTATGAATTGAAATTAAGCGACATAATGACTCTTCCTTTTGACCCAGAAAGCATGGACGGTGTCCTTTTGAACATGGTGCTGCACCATATATCAAATCCATCGGGTGCATTAAAGGAAATATCCAGGATAACAAGAAAAAACGGCAAGCTGCTTTTAATTGAATTATTGAGCCATGATTATGAAATAATGAGGAATAAATATGCCGACATGTGGCTCGGGTTTTCAATTGAAGACCTTACAGGCTGGATAAATGCAAACGGATTTATAATAAATAAACAATTAAAAAAAAAAAGCGGCAATACCCTGAATAATTACAGGGTAATCATTATTTTAGCCAGTAAAAAACTCGAGGTAATCGAGAAAAAATAAAAAATAAACGGAGATAACAAAAATGGATTCAAAATCTTCAAATTACAAGGTTGCCGATATTAACCTTGCAGACTGGGGCAGGAAAGAAATAGAAATTGCCGAAAAAGAAATGCCCGGGCTGATATCGGTAAGGGAAAAGTATTCAAAAGAAAAGCCTTTAAACGGCGTGAGAATATCGGGATCATTGCATATGACCATTCAAACAGCCGTGCTGATAGAAACCCTGATTTCCCTGGGTGCCAAAGTCAGATGGGCAAGCTGTAATATTTTTTCAACCCAGGATCATGCAGCAGCAGCAATCGCGGATACCGGCTGTCCTGTATTCGCATGGAAAGGAGAGACACTTGAAGAATACTGGTGGTGCACTTTGCAGGCGCTTTCATTCGAAAACAATCTTGGCCCGCAGTTGATAGTTGATGACGGCGGCGATGCAACACTTCTTATTCACAGGGGCTATAAAGCAGAAAATGATTCTTCCATACTTGACCAGCCTACTGATAACAGGGAGTTGCAGATAATTAATAAATTATTAAAGGAAGAATTGGCAAAAGACCCGCAAAAATGGCACAAGATTGTCAAGGAATGGAAAGGTGTCAGTGAAGAAACCACAACCGGCGTGCACAGGCTTTATCAGATGATGGAAAAAGGCGAACTTCTGGTGCCTGCGGTCAACGTAAATGATTCTGTAACAAAATCAAAATTTGACAACCTCTATGGCTGCAGGGAATCACTCTGCGACGGTATTAAAAGGGCTACTGACGTAATGATAGCCGGTAAAGTAGCGGTTGTATGCGGTTTCGGCGATGTTGGCAAGGGGTCGGCCCAGTCATTGAGAGCTTTTGGCGCCAGGGTAATAGTAACCGAAATCGATCCTATATGTGCTCTTCAGGCGGCTATGGCAGGATATGAAGTGAAAACCGTTGAAGATGCATTGGGAATAGCAGATATCTATGTTACTACGACCGGTAATTGTGATATCATTAAAGTAGAGCATATGTCAAAAATGAAAGATCAGGCAATAGTATGCAATATAGGCCATTTTGACAATGAAATACAGGTAGACAAGTTGAATGACTTCCCCGGAATAAAAAAAATCAACATCAAGCCCAAGGTGGACAAATATGTTTTCCATGACGGACATGCCATCTTCCTGCTTGCCGAAGGGAGGCTTGTGAATTTGGGCTGTGCAACGGGGCACCCTTCATTCGTAATGTCCAACAGTTTTACCAACCAGACACTTGCCCAGATCGATTTGTGGAAAAACAAAGATGTATATGAAAACAAGGTTTACAGGCTTTCAAAAAAACTCGATGAAGAAGTTGCCAGGCTGCATCTTGAAAAAATCGGGGTAAAGCTTACAAGGCTTACCAGGGAACAGGCCGATTATATCGGAGTACCGGTTGATGGTCCGTTTAAACCGGAGCTTTACAGATATTAATTTAAACAGCATTAACATTATTTAACAAAAGAATCATTCTTTCATTTATGCAGGAATGATTCTTTTGAATTTATTTTATGTGATTTTGATTTTGTAACAGGATTGTTTTTAAAAGAAAAAATGAAATTTGGAAAAACAAATTTATAAATTTTTTAAGTAATTTATACAATTTATTTAATCTTAACAATTTATTTATTACCCATTAACATTTTTCAAATAGTTTGCGCTCGTCTTTTATGACAAAAATTATTTTGGAGGAATTAAATGAAAGCGATAACAAATACTTTTTTGAAAGTAATATCTGTTTGCATTATTTTAATATTTACCACAAGTATTAATCTCAATGCCGATGAGCAACAACAAGGTCCGAAGTTCCCCGGGAAATTGGGGCTTGAGTCTAAAATTCTGGCTGAAGGAGCAATAAAAAATTCACAGCCGGCAGAAGTTACGGATAATAATCCTAATGACGGCGGTAACGGCGGCAAGAATTATTTCAGGTTCGAATTGAAGCCAAGTATAACCTTTACTCCATTAAGCTTCTATAACATAGGATTATGGGTTAAGGACAGGATGGATTTAAGAATGTATGAACCAAACGCAGCCAATACTTCCGGGAAACTTGATACTTCGGCAATCGATTTGAAGGCAAGGAACAGGTTTTATACCGGGCTTGACAACATATTCATAATTCAAAAAATTATGACAATCGACGCAGGATTCGAATTAAGACTGGGAAATGATTTGAATAACGGTGCCGGATTAAATCCGAAATCGTCGACATCAAATGCTGGTCTTGAAGTAAGATTGACTCCTTACCTGAACTTAAGCGGTAAGTATGATTTTGGGTTCAGTTGGAAATTAAATACGGCATTTGAATTTTATCTCTATCCGGCATTGTACCAGTTTGCCGATTATTCCATTGATGATCAAAAGAAGATTTATGGTTCAAACTATGATGGATCTGATAAAAACAAACTTTTCCAGTCATTCTCAATCGAAATCGATAAGTTATCACTGGGATATGAGTTTTTCCACTTCTTTGCACCTAAAGAAATACAGTGTACCTTTACATACGAAATGTATATGTTTGCAACAATTTATAACCCGGATTATCAAAATCAATATAATGATTGGAACTACACCAAACAGGATGACAGATCAAAGGCCAAGGTTAAATCAAACATGATGAATATCATGAAAAACTATATTGGCTTTAATTTCAATTTCTGGGGATTCCAGCCTTATGTCGGCTTCTATTTTATCTTCGACCAGTCAAATGGCAGTATATGGAATGCCAGCTACATTGACGCAAAAGATCAGGCCAGCACATATAATAAAAGCGGTGTTTATACAAATTTCAGGCCGGGTATTAAGGCAGGGTTCTCTTATAAAAAGGACTGGCTGGAACTTGGTATAGGATATACAGGAGTTATTTTAGTATCTTCAACAGATCCTTTATGGTCGTCTTCAAAAATTGCCAAATATACAGCAAATACAGTTGCTGCATATAACTGGGAAAATTATATTACATCTTATCTGTCAATTAAACTGTAAAATGGCTAAAATAGGTAAAAAGTATTTTATTTAAATATTATGCCGCCGCGCACCACTTTAACGGTCGTAGAGCTTGAGGTTTTTATCTAAAAGCATTATGAGTGTTAAAGTGGTGCGCGGCGGGTTTTGTTTTTGTACAGCTCCCTGTCGGCCATGGCTAAAAGTTCATTGAAATGAATCGGATTGTCGTGTTCAAACTCGACAATGCCTATGCTGAATTTAAGCATATAAGGCTTCTTGATTGCGGAATTAATTTCGTCGGTCTTTTTAATTAATTTGTTTTTAATATTTTCAGCGTTTTCTTCTGATGAATCAATTGCTATGGACGTAAATTCATCACCACCCATTCGGGCTATTATGTCAGATTTTCTGAATGCCTCATGGAGAACTTCTGCCATTTTTGCTATTGCAAAATCTCCCTCCTTGTGCCCATACGTATCATTGATGTATTTGAGTTTGTCCATATCAAGGAAAAAGAAGAGGGATTTTTTTTGTTCCTGATTGAGAGTTTTACCTGTTGTTCACCCAGCTGAATGAATCCTCGGCGGTTGTAGAGGCCCGTCAGTTCAACCTTCAATGAAAGATTATAGAGGTATTCATTTATCTGTTTTAATTCTTCAAGTGTATCTATAAGTTTTTTTTCTGTCTGCTTCTGGTCCTTGAAGATCAATGCGCCCTTGATGGCGCTTGAAATTTGTCCGCTCAATGTGGAATAAATCATGCCTTTTGCCGGATCGGAGTCAAAAATTATAAACCCGAATTTTTCATCACCGAAAGACAATGATTCTACCACAAGGCTGTATTTTTTTTCTTCAGAAAAAATGGCATCAGGGAATAATTCTGTTGAGAGGAAAATTCTGTCTGTATCGTTTATAATGACGTGTTTGCTGCTGTTATAAGCAAACATGATCCTTGACCATTCGGATATTTCACCGGTGTTTGATGAATGTCTTTCTGAATTATCGTAGAATGATATAAGGCAAGTATCGATTTCCAGGTTTGGGAGTCCCTTTTCAATGGTTTCCAGTAATTTGTTAATGTCGAATATCGTTATTAAGGTCTGGCTTATATGATAAAGGATCGTGGCTTGTTTTTCTCCAAGCAATTTTTGGTAAGTAGCCGATCTCTTTACTGATTCTCCTGTTAATATTGTTGCAGAATTCCATAATGTGGCAATCTTGCCGGATGTTTCATAATCCATTATCAATGTCTGGATGTTTTGTTTTATAACGGACAAAATGCCATACCACAATGATAAATCCATCTTCAAATTTACCGCTTCGTTCAATATGTCCCGCAATGAGTTAAGGAATACAGAGCAATCATTCGATGGTTTCATCACTTCCTCAGAGAATGCAACAAGCAGATTTTTGACCCAGAGCTTCATGATTTTCGGCTCAACATTTAATAAATTTATTGTATTTATTACTTCATTGTATATAAAATTCCTTTTTTCCCTTAAACAGATATCCAATTTTTCAATTGTAATAACAGCATTATCATTTTTATTTTCAAAGGGGATATGGCTGGAGCAGCCACAAGATTGCCTGATCACAATTTTTGTTTCAGGGTTGACCAGTATTGGGACTTTCTCTCTGGATATCACAGCAAGTATCATTTCTACCGCCAGTTCCCCCATTCTGACAATCGGTTGTTTGACTGTTGTTATTCCCGGGTTATATGCATTTGCTTCCTCTATATCATCAAAACCGGTTACGGCGACATCGCCGGGAATAGACAATTTTCTTTTTTTTAACTCGGCTATTACTCCAAGCGCCATGTTATCATTGGCACAGACAATTGCTTCCGGCATTTGTCTGTTTTTTTCAAATATATCCTTTACTGCATTCACACCGGACGGCTGCAGGAAATCGTCGGTTACAACCAGATTTTTGTCAAATTTAATATCATTTTCCATCAGTGAATCAGTATATGCCCTGTATCTGTCATCTGCCTCGGGTATTCCTGCCGGTCCCCTGACAAAAGCTATTCTTCGATATCCGTGTTTTATAATTAAATGATCAACAACCATTTTTATTCCACTATAATTCTCAACAGTGATGCTGGGTATATTTTCAAGCGGCGTCCCGATACTGACAGTCGGTATTCCCCGAAATTTTTTGTGGAATTCATAAAGTTTTTCTAATGGTACAAATGAAGCCAATGCACCGGTTATAATCAGGGCATCTATATTTTTTTTGCTTATCAGACTGTAAATGCTGTTTCGTTGTTTTTCAAATTCATTGTAAGGTGAATATTCGAGCGTGCCGCTTACAAAACTTATCAGGTTTGCGTCATGTTTTTTTGAATATCTGACAACTCCTTCCCAGATTAATGTCTGATAATTACCGAAACTTACGATATTATCGATTAAAAATCCGACAGTAACCCGTCTGTTATTCAATCGTATCGCATTTATGTTATTAACCGGGCTCCAAATTTTATTCATCGGAACTGGCCATCCATATAAAAGTATATTTTGATTAGAATTCAATAAATTATATAATTTTACGGGCAATAGTCAAATTTTATGGATACTATGATTTTATAACATTTGACAATAAATTATTTTTTTAATATTATACCCACATTAATTCAAGTCAACAATATTTGTAATTAATCTATAATAGAATTTGCAGGAAATAAAGTTAATTAAAAACACGGTTTTTGATTTAAACCGGTTTATAATAAATTCCCGGAGAATTATTCAAGCTATGGATCATAACCATTATAATGATGAATATACAAAATATTTTTTTGATCAGGCTAAATTTATGATGCATAATTCCAGGATGCACCAGGATACCCTGATAACACCTGAGAATGTTTACCAGCCTGCGCATAAATCAAACAGGGGCATACTTTTTGAAGCGGTCAAATCCGCCCATCTGCCTGGAAGTACATTGCTCGGAGTTGAAAATCTTAAAAATTTATATGATTTGGCATTAAGCGGTAAATCATGCATAGTATTCATGGAGCATCTGTCCAACCTTGACGTGCCGAGTATGTTTGTAAGATTTTATGAACATCAAGATGAAAAGATGAAGGAAATCTTTGAAAAAATAATTTTCATTGCAGGCGTCAAGCTCAATGAAAATCCTTTTGTAAAGTTGTATACAGAGATGTTTTCCCGTGTCGTTCTCGTCCCCCTGACCACAAAAGAAAAAACAAAAGAAGATGAAGAAAAACTGAAATTGGCAAAAAAAATAAATATAAGAACCACACGGGTAATCGGAGAATTGAGAAACAGGGGATATATCTTTCTCATGTTTCCTTCCGGCACACGCTACAGGCCGTGGAAACCCGAGACCAAACGTGCCATAAAAGAGACCACAAGCTACCTGAATTCATTCGAATATTTTTGCTGTGCCTCGATAAATGGCAATAATATGACGCCAAAAGAGCATGAGGACATGACAAGGGAACAGTTTAAAAAGGAAATCATAGTGTTTAATTTTAGCGAGGTTTATGAGTCAAAGAAATTTATTCATAATCTTACCAATTCTGCCACATACGAATCAATAAACGACAAAGATCAGGCCAAACAATTTATTGCTGACAACATAATGCTGGAAATTGAGAAGCTTCATGGCAAATCAGAAGAATATATAACGGGGATAAAAAATAATTCTTAAACTGCTGCCACAACTTTATAAGCTTTCAACCGCCAGCGTGGCCAGCTCCGATCGTTCGCTTTTGGATAAAAATACATGCCCCACTATCTTTTTGTCTTTGAGCCTTTCTACTGTATAGGATAATCCGTTTGAATTTGCATCAAGATACGGATTGTCGATTTGCTCCGGATCTCCTGTTAAAACGATTTTGGTGCCTTCCCCTGCACGTGATATAATTGTTTTGATTTCATGCGGCGTCAAATTTTGTGCTTCATCAACGATTAAAAACTGATTGGGTATGCTTCTTCCCCGTATATAAGTCAAGGCTTCGATTTCAAGGATATTTTTTTTAATGAGATTTTCAACAGGATCAATAACTTTTTCATCGTTGCTTATTTCATGATTTAAAATTGTCACCCTGCTTAAAATGAAATCCAGGTTGTCATATATGGGCTGCATCCAGTAACTCAGCTTTTCGTTTTTACTGCCGGGTAAATATCCGATATCCTTTCCCAATGGAATAACGGGTCTTGCGACAAGAATTTTTTCATAACTTTTGTTTTTTCGCAGGGTCTTTTCAAGTCCGCAGGCAATTGCAATCAGTGTCTTACCCCTACCAGCCTGACCGACAAGTGTTACAAGCTGCACGTTGTCATTCAAAAGAAGATCAAAAGCATATTTTTGCTGTAAATTCAACGGTTTGATGCCCATTGCTTCAAAATTATCCTTGAGCAATTCTATTTTATTGGCACTTTTGTTGTATTTGCAAATTGCCGAAGAATTATTCCCGTCTACAGATTTAATAAGAATATATTCGTTTTCATAAAGTGTATAACTTTTCAAATCAATTTCATGGTTCTTGTACAAATTATTGATTTCTTCAGTGGCAAGATTAATTTCCCGCCACCCCCTGTATAATGAGGAATATTCCACCATCTGTTTTTCATAATCCCTGGCCTTGATTCCCAGGGCTTCCGCCTTGATACGTGCATTGACATCTTTTGATATAAAGAATACTGTTTCGCCCTTGTGATGAAGATCGTATGCCACGCTTATTATCTTGTTATCCTCTTTATTTATATCTAGATTATGAATCGGTATATGCTGGGATCCCACTTCAATTTTTAAAGTTCCTCCATTGTTCATTTTGGCGCCTTTTTTTAATGCCCCTTTTTTAATACACGAATCAATTTCCCTCAATACCTGCCTTGCATGCATTCCCTTTTTATCAGAACTGGATTTAAATTTATCAAGCTCTTCAATAACGGTTATGGGTATGATTACATTGTTGTCACTGAATGAATAAATGGAATTCGGATTATGTATAAGGACATTGGTGTCCAGCACAAAATTCTTTATCATAAATATTCCGCCTTGTGTTTTGCATTATTATTTTTTATGGAACATTCAAATTATAAATATTTTTAATAGCCATGTCAATATAATGGAAAATTTATCAACTTATTTCAATTTGTAAAAGAAAAAAAAAATATCTCCATTGTTACTCCTTTTACCGGCATTCAAAATTATAATTAATATAGTGCGGCGGAAGGAGTTACATATGAAAAAAAGAATTATATTTTTTTCAATTGTATTAATATTATTGATGCTGAACTGTGAATTGAATGTGTCAAAATCAAAAAGCAGCAAAAAACACACAAGTTCATCAAGCAGTTCATCAAATAATTCTTCATATTCTGCCGGCGATCAAAAGATTTATACGGCAGGCGGCGTTTCCTTTGTTGTGGTCTATGTTCCTGGAAAAACGTTTAAAGCAGGTACAGACGACAGCGGCAGTGCATCCGTATCCAATTCTTACTGGATAGCCCAGACCGAGACGACCTATGAGCTCTGGAACACTGTTTATAACTGGGCAACATCAAACGAATATACTTTTGCAAATGCAGGCGTGCAGGGAGACGGAGTAGCCGCTGGAGAAACGAACCAACATCCTGTTACAACAATAAACTGGAGCGATGCAATGGTCTGGACCAATGCTCTGACCGAGTGGTATAATGCTGAAACCGGATCAAGCCTGACAACAGTATACAATAACAGCGGTTCTCCTGTAAGGGATGCCACCGATACAGCGGTTTGTGATGCCGTTATTCAGGATACAGGTGCAACGGGATTCAGATTATTAACCAGTAATGAATGGGAGCTTGCGGCAAGATATATCTCCGACGCAAACAATGACGGAGATATAGCCGATGCAGGAGAATACTACCCTGGCGATCACGCAAGCGGGGACATAACCAGTTATTGTTTTCCTGCTGATGGAGGAACTTCAGCAGTGTTTGGTAACTACGCATGGTACAGCGGGAACAGCGGAACAGCAACCCATCCGGTAAAAACCGCATTGCCCAACGCCCTTGGGATTTATGACATGAGCGGGAATGTGTGGCAATGGGTGTTTGATGCAAATGGAGCAAACCGTACTTTACGCGGGGGAAGCTGGGCCGACGCTCAAAATAATTTACAGGTTGGATATATATTTAATATAATTTTGCCAAGTTTTAATGGATATCACATCGGATTACGATTTGCAAAAAATTATTAAATATTATTTTTTAATAAATATTTTATTTCTCAATAAGATTATTAGGTATCATTTTAGTTAAAAACAAATTTTGATAAACATCAAAATTTGTTATATAATTTTTTTGTAGACAAAAATTATATCTGGAGATAAATTAATTGAGGAAAAAAATTATATTATTATTTTTATTTATACCTGTTTATTTATTTCCAACAAATTATGCCTGGAACGCAGGGAATGGTAATTGGTCAAATCCGGCAAACTGGACCCCAAATAATGGCTTTTATCCGGGCCAGAATCCCGGAGATTCTGCATCAATCGGCGGAAATACCGTTAATTTTGATGTTAACATACCTGTTGCCAATGCATTAACAAGCTTTACCATGAGTGGCGGCACTTTAAACATCAATGCCAATACAATGTCTACCGGCGTATTTGATATTTCAGCAGGTGGGGTTGTCAACATGACTACAGGAACGATAAATGTCAGCGGGAACTGGATACACCCTGGAGGAGGCACATTTAATGAATCAAATTCAACTGTTAATTTTACTGGGACAGGCAATGTTGAGGAAGTAAATACCGGATTTTTTTATAATTTAAATATAACCGGCGGTACAAGAACAAATTCATTAGCCGGGGCAACATTGGCAACAACTAACAATTTAACTATTGATAATGGTGCTACCTTGGATATTAATGGTGAAAATCTTACGGTAAACGGCACTTTTACCAATAATGGCACTTTAAGGCTGCAGGGCAGTGAAACTCTCAGCGCCAATGTCAGCCAGGCTGCAATTGCAGCTGCCACCAGTACCGTTGATTATTACACAGGCTATTCTGGGAATTTGAAATTCAACAATTATTATAACCTTATTATAGAATCCGGTAACCGAACTGTGGCCGGTAATTCATCAATTGGTGGAACATTACAGGTTTCCGGCGGGCAGTTTAATTTGTCTGGAGCTCAAACTTTGGCGGTCACAGGTACAACCGATAATGCAGGTTTGATATCCGGTGTTAATGGCAGTATGACATTTACAAATGCTGCAACTGTAGAAAATACCGGAACTATTTCTACCTCCGGAAGCAGCCTGTTGACATTCTCCAGCGGAGTTGTTGATGACGGTACAGTGACCGGAAATACAGGAGGGATAACAGTATCATCTAACGGTATATCGGGAGCCGGCACATTCAATTGTGGCAGCGGGACGGTTAATATAACCGGGGATGTAACGGTTACAACTTTTAATGGTAATTCGGCAGCAATTACAATCAATGATAATGTCAACAACACGAATTTTACTGAGTCATCATCAACTACAACCGTAAATAAAGGGTTTACAACTGCAAATTTAACCGCAGCCGGCGGGACTGTAACATTAAATAATACATATAACTTAAACGTCGCAGCGGGTGCATTTAATAATCTGGTTATCAATTCTGGCACAAGAAACATGCAAAGTGATATTACAATAAACAATGGCTTAACAATAAATTCCGGTGCTACATTGACTGCCAATATAAACAGTATAACTGCCTCGACATTGGTTTGCAACGGGACACTTGATTCTACCGGTGGAGGGAATGTCCAGATTAATGGCAATGTAACAAGTCCCGCTGCCGGAGCAAAAACGGTAAAAGGCGGTGCGGGTACAATAAATGTAACGGGCAATGTAACGTTAGGCACATTAACGGGAGGTGCCGGAAATATTGATATAAACGGAGCGGTTACGATTACATCGATGACCGCATCAAGCAGTCAGACAAATATCGGCGGTAATTACAATATATCAACTTTAACGAACAACGGATTAATCATTTTTGATACAACAGCCGGTGCCACGATAACTTCAAATGCTCAAAATATGGGGAATGTCCGCTTTGATGTTAACAAACAGATATCCGGCAGTTTTTCCTGTACCAATCTGACATTACAGGGAGGAACATTAACTGATAATGGCAATACAATTAATGTAAGCGGAAATTGGGCCAATTCGGGGGGAAGTTTGTCCGCCACAGGGACCGTGAATTTCACGACAGCAGCTACTTCAACGGTTTCCGGCAGTACGGTTTTTAATAATTTTTCATGCACAACTGCCGGGAAACAAATTACATTTGCCAATGGAACAACACAAAGAATCAGCGGGACACTTACTTTGACAGGAGGCGCCTCCGCTGCCAATAAAATAAAATTAAGGAGTGATGCCCTGGCTTCATGGAATATCAGGGTTGATGCAGCACAGGCTGTTACAAATGTTGATGTACAATATTCCAATGTGGATGATGCTTCGGGAGGTAATATTACGGCATCGGGAAGCATAAACGGCGGCAATAATGACGATACGGGCCCCAATCCGCACTGGGTTTTTGGAGTTAATAATATAACATGGAACGGGAATACTGATACCGATTGGGGAACAGCAAGCAACTGGAGCCTGGGATATGTCCCCAACAGTACGGATAATGTTACGATTCCCGATGTTTCATTGTCGAATAATCATTCTCCGGTTCTGGATATTAATAGAACTGCCAATAATTTAACGGTCGATGCCAATGGTACGGTTTATTCAACCGGACTGAATCTTACCGTATCAAACACATTCACATTGAATGGAACATTAAATTTGCTTGGCAGCGAAACCATCACGACTCCTTCTACAAATGCGGGTACGGTTGATTATTCAGGCACATTGGGCCCTTATACAATCAAAACCTGGACATACAACAATTTAACAATATCCGGTGCATCTACATTTACCGTTGGTGCAGCATTAACTATAGACGGCAATTTATCCATTTCAAACGGAACTTTTGATGCCACAGGAGAGACGATAAACCTGTCCGGGAACTGGAACAGGGCAGGGGGCAATTTTACCAATACGGGATCAACGGTTATTTTTAATGGAAGCGGGACATCTGCGATATCAGGCAGCACAACATTTGAAAGCCTCTCCTGTACAACTGCCGGTAAACAAATTAATTTTACAGCAGGCACGACGCAAATCGTAAACGGGACATTAACATTGACAGGAACAACCGGTAATGAGATAAAATTAAGAAGCACTTCATCAACTGTAATCTGGCATATTCAGGTTGCTTCACCGCAAACCGTAACAGGTGTTGATGTGCAGGATTCCGATGTAGCCGGGACTTCAGGCAATGATATCACGGCAATTTCAAGCATAAATTCCGGGAACAACGATGTATTTCAACCTTCTCCTCACTGGATTTTCGGCGGGGGCACGTTACCAGTTATATCTGAAACCAGGGCGGTTGCCGGGTTTAACCAGATTTATGTAGAATTCAATACCGCAGTCAAGGATTCCTCTTCCAGCCCATTAGCAGCTTCAAATTTTAATTATACGGATAATTTTGGCGGGGGAACCGCAATTACCGGCATTAGTGACATAAGCACAACAAACCCGAGAACAGAATTTATACTCACATTAAATCAAAATTTGACCAGAGAGCATATTGTGGCAGATACAATTAATTCCGTGAACATTGTGAATGATTCTAACTCTGCAATGAATCCGGCAACTCTTTACAATATTTCGGATATCGGAATTAATTTTTTTACCAATGTAATAATGGAAGATTATGTTCATAAGGGGAAAGATTGGCAGGTTACGGATTTTAGCGGTGACCAGGGCATCAGCCCTGTTGATATAGTGGTTACGGCAAATATTTATGTTAATTACACGGGATTTACAGGGACACCGGAATTATATTACGATATCCCTTCCAATACAAACAACGCAAAATACTGGGATCCGCCAGCAACGTCTTCGAGCAAGCTGGTTACTGGCAGGAACGCGGGAGGAACAAAATGGGAATTTGTTATAAAAACCGACGACAGGTTTACGAACGGAAAAATATTTTCATTCCTTTTTAAAATCGGCTCCCTTTACTGCTATCAGTCGGTCTATCCGGTCGGCAATTCGCGGTTCAGGGTGTATGATGCGGAGACCTTCATGTCAACTATACAATCGGTAAGCCTGCAAAACAACAATGTAACAATATTGAATAATGTAATAAATCCGTATCACGGTGAAACGACTGCCCTGCTTTATACAATAAACAAGAGCGGCCCGGTAAGCATAGTCGTATACGACTTAAATTCTGATGTTGTCAGGGTTTTGAAACTGGGGAATCAGTCAAAAGGCACCTATTCTTTAAAATGGAACGGAAGGAATGAAAACGGCAGGGTGGTTGCAAGAGGTGTTTATTTCATCAGGGTACGGGCCCCGGGAATATTCAACCAGATCAGGAAAGTTCTCGTAATAAAATAGCATGACTTAACAGCAGGTTTTTTCCTTATTAATTTATTCTGGATAAAGATAAATTTTTTGGATTTTTTAATATAAAAATTATATAATTTAAATAAATGCAATCCAAAATTAAACTATTATTTTCCCTTTTACTCATATTGCAGCTGTCTGTAAAAATTTATCCTGTAATAGATGTAATGTTTCAGGATGATTTTGAGGACGAAGTGGTCGGTGCTGACCCCAGTACGTTTGTTCCGGCAGGTTCTGCAAGCCCCGACTGGGATAACGCCATATTAAATCCGAAAGGGGCTGGTGTGGGTGCGAACGTTATTGATGGAAGTAATGTTGCGGGGAATGCCACGCATAAGTACAGGTTGAAAACGAATACTGCCGGCTCTCCTCTTTTGCTTGGGGCGAACTTCACCCCTTCAACGGAGAGATTTGTCGTTGTTGAATACGATATTCTTATGGATGCAAATACGCCGACCAACCCGACCGGAGAAATATATTATACCGACGGTTATGACGATCTTGATGGAAGCGCAGGCTCGACAAAGGTTGCCATACACATTCAATTCAATGATAAAAGCACTGTTCCGGATGACAACGGCGGTGCGGACGGATACATTTACAGGACGACGGGGCAGGATAAGGATACGGCTACAGACGAAGGTAATGAATTCGTAATAACTGATAATTCTGCAGTAAAATTTGCATGGACCCCGAACGTATGGTACAGGGTGCAGGTCATAGCCGACCAGCAGAATAAAACCTTCGATATCAAGGTCACGAATAAATCTACCGGTGCGGTGCAGTACAAGAATGGCCTTACTTTTAATGATACTTCTGCAGGGTATATAAGGAAGGTCTGGTTTTGCACCTCGGGTTCTGCCGCCAATGCCTATTTCGATAATATATATATTTATCAGGATATAGTCTCTCCTCCTGTAAGCGGCCCTACGATCACATTTCAGGAATATTCCAAGGGGCCCGTTAAGGCAAATACCGGACTGAACATAGATTTTGCCGATGATGTTGATCTTGCCTCGATACAGTATCAGATAGGAACAAACGGCACCTGGACGGACCTGACTTCAAACGGGTCTGCGGTTTTTAATCTTTCCGGCGGCGCCGATACTTCACAAACCGCACTGGTATACATCACAGACGCGGATTTTAATACTCTGCCCGACGGAGAAAACAGGGTATATTTCAGGGCGACGGACAATGCCAGCAATATCACCTACAGTGCCGGGTTTCTTTCTCTGTATAAGGATACCAACCCTCCCGATACTGCAACTGTATTAACCCCGAATTCACCGGTTATTGATGCTCTTGCATCCATAAGCGGCGAGGTTGGGGACGAGGTATCCGGGATCAATGCTAATTCCGCGACATTCACCATCCAGCGGCAGGATAACAATCAATACTGGAATTCCTCCACTTCAAGCTGGCAGGCCGGGGTCTACAACAATCCGACTACTCATTCTGCAACGTCGGATAATACAAAAGTCACATGGACCAATGCCGGGAGCCTTCCGACAACGACTACAAACGTAGATATGACAGTACAGGTAACAGTCAGTGACAAACTCGCCAATGGCAATTATACCGGCTCGCCTGTAACTTTCAAGATAGAGCCCGGTTATCCGATCATCTCTATGAATCAGACAATTGTCGCCCCGGTTAAAACAAATACCGGGATGGACATAGATTTCAGTGACAATGTGGATTTGCAGTCCGTACAATATAAAATCGGGGCAGCCGGAGCATGGACTAATCTGACTTCGGACGGAACCAGTGCTTTCAACTTAAGCGGCGGGGCGGATACATCTGTAACCGCGCAGGTCTTCATTACCAATGCCGACTTTACAGCAATGCCTGAAGGAATTAATTATATATATTTCAGGGCAACGGATAATGCGGGTAATACAACTACAACAAGCTCATACTTGACATACAATAAAGATACTGTTGCGCCTTCTGCTTTGACGATAACCTTACCTGCATCAGATCCTTTCGGCGCTCTTTCCTCTGTAACCGGCGAGGTCGAAGACAACGCAGGCGGACTTGGGTTGAATG
>JBJKSS010000314.1:0-2825 GCA_046703745.1 Spirochaetota bacterium | reverse complement strand
TCATGCTACAACCTCATTTGCGATTACGACAAGGCTGTGGAATCCTTAAAGCGCGTTGCGAACCTTCGCGATGATGATGAAATATCGGCTTACTTCCTGGACGACATTCTGATCGGGCACTACGACACGGACAATGCGGAAAGAATCAAACAGGCGGACAGGATTTACGACATGGCCCTCAGGGCGAAAAATGATTCCCTTTACGATGTTTATGTGTCCCTGCTCAAGGAAACGCTTTTTGTTTATCCGAAACACACAGGGGCGAGGTACAATCTGGCACTGTATTTCCTGTCGGAGAACCTGCCCGAAAGATATATTAATGAACTGAAACTCGCATACAGGTATTCAAAAAACAGGGATATCCAGGACAAAATCGATGTCGAAAAAAAAAGAATTTCATACAGGCTCGGTGATGACTGGGGATTGAACCAGTATAACGTGGAAAACAGCATTTTTCACATCCCGCTTTTCATAAGCAGGAACATAGAGAACACCCATTTTGACAGTGAAAAAATTTATGCCCGCCTGATGAAAAAATGCTTCAGCGAAAAAATGAAATACGACCTTGCCGTACATGACGACAGGAGTTATTCCATACCTGAAAAAATGCAGGAAGCGGCATCGATTAATTCTCCTTTCTACCTTGATCTTTACCTGGATGAGTCGGGAAGCCTCGTGAATGCATCATTGAGGCTCTACAATGCGGGCAACAATGAATTGATCAGGGAATATCATGCCGCTGAAAACGGTAACGATAAAATAATAATGTCCTGCCTCAGTCTGCTCGATAAACTGAACGCTGATATGATGTTCAGGGCGCGGATAGTCAAAAAAACAAATGACAGGGCGCTGATAAATGCAGGCAGAAGGCTCGGATTGAAGCTTAAGGACAAATTTGTAATTCTTGCAAAAAAGGATTATAATATAGAATTTAACAGGGCCGGTTATGTATACAACTCATCCGATGTAAAGGGCTACGGCATCGTAGTCAAGCTTGATGAAAACATTGCCGAATTGAAACTGACGGACAACGATTATTTCAGGGACATAGATATCGATGATCTGGCGGTTTATCAACAATAAAACAACAAGGATTGGTTTATGAACAAAAAATATATATTTGTAACGGGCGGAGTTTGTTCGTCGCTGGGAAAAGGCATAGCATCATCCTCAATAGGTGCAATACTGGAAGCAAAGGGTTTCAAAATTTCGATGACAAAGATCGATCCGTACATCAACGTCGATGCCGGCACGATGAGCCCGTTCCAGCACGGCGAGGTTTATGTAACGGACGACGGCGCCGAAACCGATCTTGATCTCGGCAATTATGAAAGATTCACAAACATAAAACTTTCGAAATTCAACTCTATCACCACGGGCCAGGTGTATGATGAAGTAATAAGAAGGGAAAGAAAGGGCGATTACCTGGGCAGATGCGTGCAGGTGATCCCGCACATTACAGACGAGATCAAACGAAGGGTCAGACTAAATTCTGACGGGGATGTCGAAATTTCAATAATTGAAATCGGAGGCACAGTCGGGGACATAGAGTCCATACCGTTCCTCGAAAGTGCAAGGCAGTTCAGGACTGATGTCGGCAAAAACAACGTATTGTATGTGCACGTCACGCTTGTCCCGAGGATAATGGCGAATGACGAACTGAAAACCAAACCCACCCAGCATTCCGTGCAGAAACTGAGAGAGATAGGAATACAGCCCGATATTCTGCTCTGCCGCATCGATGAGGAAATGTCCGTGAGCATGAAAAAGAAAATATCGCTTTTTACCAATGTCGATGAAGAAGCCGTAATTTCGGCCATTGACATATCGCATTCCATATACGAAGTGCCGCTGCGATACGACGAAAGGGGGCTAACCAACGTTATAATCAAAAACCTCGATCTTCCTGAACGCAAAGGCAGCCTCGATACATGGGTCAAGCTCGTCAACAGCATCAAGAACCCGAAGCATGAGGTCAACATCGCAAAAATAGGCAAGTACATGGAGCTGCAGGATTCGTACAAATCAATTTACGAGGCACTGCGCCACGGCGCCATCGCAAACAGTGCAAAAATAAATTTTTCAAGCATAAACAGCGAGGATATCAAAGAAGAAACCATAAATGAAATGCTTAAAAATGTTAACGGCATCCTTGTCCCCGGAGGATTCGGAGAACGGGGCATTCACGGCAAGGTGCTCACGGCAAAATATGCAAGGGAAAATAATATCCCGTATTTCGGCATCTGCCTGGGAATGCAGATAATGGTCATTGAATATGCCAGGAACATCCTCGGTTTCAAGGATGCCAACTCAACGGAATTTGATTCTCAAACCTCGCACCCGGTGATTTCCCTTCTCGAGGAGCAGGAAGGAGTCGATTCAAAGGGCGGCACGATGAGGCTCGGTGAAAACAATTCGAAACTGCTGCCCGGTACGATAATCCACAGTGCCTACAAGAAAAACATTATCACTGAAAGGCACAGGCACAGGTTTGAATTCAATAACCAGTACAAGGAAAATTTAACAAAAAACGGGTTTATAGTTTCTTCAACCACCGAGGATGACAAGCTGGTAGAAGCCGTTGAATGGAGCAGGCACCCGTATGGTGTGGGCGTGCAGTTTCACCCGGAATTCAAGTCAAAGCCGTTTGATCCGCACCCGTTATTTGCGGCTTTCATAAAAGCATCGTTGAAAAAAATTATATACAAAATTATGTTTTTTTTTTTCAATTTTTAAACGGCATCAACGGCAACCGGTTCCACGGTAAAAAAGTAACCCCCCTTATACCCGCACATAGACCAAACTAATAATACCAATTAAATATA
>JBJKSS010000313.1:0-7111 GCA_046703745.1 Spirochaetota bacterium | reverse complement strand
CGGATATCCAGTCTCCGCCTTACAATCTCCTCACAGATTGCCTCGGCATGGCCCGGCGGGTCGTTGAATGTCGAGTCTACGAATTCAAAAGTTACCGGGCCCTGTCTTTTATAAGCCACCTCGATTTCATCTGCTATATCTTTCGGATTGCGCAGCCTGTATGTCCTGCCTTCGATATTCGGATACGAACAGTAAATACAGCCATGACAGCAGCCCCTTTTGGTCTGGATGGAGTACGCACCCTTTTCCCTGTAAAGAGTGAAATCCAGCTTCTTGTCGAATTCCGAGAATGTCATTTTATCAAGGTCAAAATCATTGCCGGGCATTACCATGCTATCTTTTTTATGCCTGCCGATTACCCCGGGTAAAGAAGAAGGATCAAGTTTTTTATCAAGGCAGTCCAGAAGACGCGGAAATATTTTTTCACCTTCACCGATAACACCGTAATCTGCATCAAATAATTCCAGCACTTCCCCGGGATATATACTGAACCCGCTGCCGCCCACTATCATGGGAGCGCTTGAGACGTTCCTGATCGGCTTTATGAACCTGGAAAGTATGTCATCGGTATATAAAATTTTGTTATCTATCAACATATAATTGTCAATATTTCTTACGGAAACGCCGATATAATCCGGATCGAATCCCCTGACAACATCTTCAAGTTGATCGATATTTTCGGTCATTCCGTCAAATATTTTTATTTCATAATCATCTTTTATTGCCCCGGCGACAAGGCAAAGTCCGATGGGCGGCACAGGATAAGGTACTCTTTCGGTATTTGTATTTATCAGAATTACTCTCTTCATTAAGCCCCCCATGGTTACAATTTTACTATGAAATAATAATATTTATCCATTATTTTATCAACAATTAATGATCTTCCGGCGCAATTAAAATAAAACGGAAATGCCAGCCTGAAAATGATCCCGCACGGATTCTCGCCGGTCACGGGGTAATCTGAATAAATATTTTTCCCCGCATTCCCTTTTAAAAGAAAAAAAGTTTCCCTGTCACAAAAAATGTTGGCCGCATTTTTAAAGTCATCCAGCGCCATTAATTCTTCAAGGCTCGATGAATATCCGGCATAATAAAAGCCGGATGAAGCTCCGGGCACTATCTTGTATGCTGCGAATGACGGATATATCCCGGGCGGATCACTGATCTCATAATCAAAAAAAGTTCCGCGTTCCTCTCCGGTTACAACGATAAAACCGTTTTCAAGCATGACCCGGTTTTTAATGAAATTTATAAATGAAAAATTGGTCAGGGGACCGTCTGTCACTGCGGCACAGTAGTTCCCGAGTTTTTTCAATATCGTATAATAGCACAAAGAGATGTGATGCACCGAGTTTGGAAAAATCGAAGGATTTATGGAATAATCATTGGTCATTATAATGTCGCCTATCTTGCTGACCGTGCCGATCTCGGTGAACCCGCTGAAAAGATAAATCTCGTCATCTTCCCTGATGTTTTTACCGGGGCCGTCTTCCAGCACATTATAAACACCGAGAGAAAGCTGGCTCATGTAATACTTCATCCTGGAGCCTATCCTGTCCATCAGTCCCTGGATATCGGTGCCCAGGTTAAAATCATTCCACATATTTTCGTTGCCAAACAGACCTTCATCGAAAAACCTGCGTAATTCTTCTCCGTTACTTGTTTTGGAATTAAGAAAGGCAATGTCCGTTATCATGGAATATGTCTTATCGCTCATCCGCGGTCCCTTCAAAAATGATTTTTAATAACCATGCTGACATTGTTTCCCCCGAAACCGAAAGAATTTTTTATAAAGTGTTTAACTTTAAGTTCAACGTTTTCCCTCGGAATAATTGACCCGTCGATCGGCTCACCTATATTTTTTTGCTGATAAACCGTCCCTTCCTTGAGCATGCCGAGGCAAAGTGCGAGCTCGATCAGTGCGGAAGATCCAACCGTATGCCCGACAAAACCTTTCAGCGAAGTGACTTTGACTCCGGGGCTGAAAACAGACTTTATCACATTTGTCTCGATTTCATCATTCGTCATGGTGCCTGTGCCGTGGGCATTGATGTAATCTATGTCGCCGGGCTCAAGCCCTGCCTCGTTTATTGCGTTGAGAATGCATTTGCGCTGCTGCCCCCCCTTGGGATCAGGAGACGTTATGTGATACCCGTCGGAGTTTGATGACACCCCTGCAACTTCGGCTATGGGGCCGGATGACGGGTTGGCTTCAAGCAGCAGCAGGGCTCCCCCTTCTCCGAGAGACATCCCGTCCCTCTCCTTTGACAGCGGGCGCGTGCCGGACGGACTGACAAGTTTTAGCGCATCAAACCCGAACATGGTGTTTATGCTCAGGGAGTCAACCGCAAGTACAAGCGCCCTGTCAATAATGCCATTTTTAATAAACCTGAATGCATGCATCATTGCGTGCCCGCCGGACGAGCAGGCTGTTGCAAACGTATAATTTTCGGTTATCTTTTCACCGTATCTTTCCTTAATAACATAAAACAGGTCATAAAAATAATGCCTCCCCTTCAGATCATATTTTGTTTTATTTTTATACAAATCCCTGTAAAGCGCCTCGGTCTCCTTGATACCGCCTGTTGAAGTACCGGAAAAAAGCGGCAGAGGAGACAAATTGATCCAGCTTTTTTCGGTTAACGACAGAAGCTTAAGAGCGATCTTTGTGGTCAGGGTAATGTCTTTATATTCATCGAATTCATCAATGGGTTTAATAGGGAAATAGGGTTTTTTGAAAATATCCTTCTGTGAAGGAATATATATATTGTTTTTTTGAGCCTTGAGATTGTTTAATGACTCCTCAATACCGGTGCCGAGAGAAGAAATCACCGAATAGTCAGTAATGTATACCCTGTTCATCGAAATCCCTGAAAAAATTTAGAGGCTGATTATAAGCTAACAAAATAATATAGTCAACATTTACTTGATATCCTTTGCGAAATTCACTGTTATTCAAAATTATAGAATTTCTTTGGGGGGTAAAACGCGATCGGCCCGTATTATTTAATGAAGAATAATTAATCAGTTTTAATCAAGATGCAGCAGAGATTTCATGTGCCCCTGAGTTTTCTAACAAGAAAAAAAACTCCGAATCCGAAAATGCACGAAATTATAACCGCTGCTGCGACGATTATAATTATCCTAACAATTCCAGGTTTCATATGTTTATACAATCTCCTTTTTATTTTTTATTCACTTTATTAAAATATCAAAAAATACCATTTGTTATTTTATGCCAACCGGACGCATAATAAAGGAAAATTATCCTTGTAATAATCCATTAATTTATACTATATTACAAGTTTCGAATAATATCAAGAAAATACGATTGGGACAATGAAAAATCGAATTATATATTTTATTAACAAATTAAGGTTCTGGCTGTTTGTAAGCCTCAAAAGGCAGAAAGGCAAAAAAAACCTGATATTCATATCTCTCTTTTCCGGCATTACCGGCGGCCTTGCCGTGCTTGTCGTAGTTTTGGGAATAATGAACGGGCTGCAGGAAAACCACATAAGCCGCAGGATAGAGATTGGCTCGTACCATATCGTGGTAAAAAAGCAAAAATTCAAATCTTTCGATCTTGAAGAGGCCCAAAATCTAAAAGAAAAAATTTACGGCAGGTTCAGGGAAATACAGGCCGTCATACCGTTTTCCGACAGGGAAGTGATAATAAGATCGAACAAGAGTTTCCTGGACGAACTTCAAATTTTAAAATTAAGGGCTGTGGATCCGGATGAAATCAAAAAAGACAGCAAATTCCTTGAATATTTTGAATTAACCAGGGGTGACCTTTCATTAAAAGACAGTTCGATAATCCTCGGAAACGAGATGTATAACTCGATATTTTCAGATATAGGCGACCAAATTTACATAACCCCGGACATCAGTCTTTCAAGCTTCAAATTGCAGGGAGTGCCGTTTTATATTGCGGATTCTTTTAAAACCGGAAGTTATGACTATGACAGGTACTGGGGCTTCATATCGATTTATGCCTTGAAAAACCTGTCCGGCAGGATCGACATCGACGGCCTGGGGATAAAACTTCACAACATCAATGATTCCTCAAAAATTGCGTTCAGGCTGAAAAAATTCCTCGGCAAGGATTATGAGATTGAAACCGC
Source organism: Spirochaetota bacterium (assembly GCA_046703745.1). Classification (GTDB taxonomy): domain Bacteria; phylum Spirochaetota; class GWE2-31-10; order GWE2-31-10; family JAFGQB01; genus CAZHHK01. Next base: position 2,984 of record JBJKSS010000313.1, on the reverse strand, counting down.
CTGGGAGATGAACCGTGGATATTTCATGGCACTGCGCCTTGAAAAAACCATGATCATCGTGCTTTTTTCACTGATTTTTTTAATCGTGGCGGCAAATACGTATGGTGCGCTGAAACTTAAAATACTCGAGAAAAAAACTGACATTTCCATATTAAAAGCGCTTGGAGCATCCTCAAGGGACATAGAAATCATATATTCGGTAGAAAGCGTCATCGCAGGATTCCTGGGAAGTCTGTGCGGGCTTGCCCTGGGAATATTGATCTCCTACAACATCAATAACATTTTCACTTTCATCGAGACAATTGTAAATGGTTTCCTATCATTGCTTGCATTCGCTCTCCAGGGCCTGTTCAGGGGAATAACTTTCGGAAAATTCATAATCTACGACAAATCGATATATTATCAAAGCGGGTTCCCGGTAAAAATTTATTTCCCGGAGACCGTGATAACATGCCTGCTGATTACGGGAATGACGGTGCTTTCTTCATTCATCCCTGTAAAACGAACCGGCAGGCTCAAACCGGTAGAGGTGCTGAAAAACAAATCATGAAACTTGAAAACATAATTACATTAAGATATCTGAAAAACATCAGGAACAACAATGAGATTTCAGGCTCATCTCTCATTGTCATAATCGTCATTGCAGTGAGCATAATTTTTTTCATAGCAAGCGTTTCCATCATGAACGGATATATATACAACATCATGAGGATCCAGCTTGAAATCGATTCCTACCACGTAGAAATCCCGGCGTACACTTCATTCGGAGACTCGGCCCAATTGCTTGAAAAAATAATGAATAACAAAAGGCTCTCAAACATGATAAGATATGCGGGTCTGTTCAGGGAAGACAAGGTGCTTCTCACAGCCAACGGAAGGACAACGGGAATACTCAAATTCAGGGCAATCCCCGGCGATGCATTCCTCATGGACAGGGGCCTGAACAAATCGCTCACCCTGCTTGACGGTGTAAAAAGCGTCTCGTTGAACGAAATAATGATCTCCCGCAGAACGGCCGACAAGCTGGCTGTAAATGTCGACGATCATGTTTATATTACGGCAATGGCATCGGACAGGGGCGCTCACATTATATTAAGACGTCTGAAAGTTGCGGGGATATTCACAACAGGATACGCCGAGCTGGATGAACTCCTCGCATATATTTCCAACAGTACGGGTGACAGTCTTTTTGATGATGAAACCCCGTACAGCATAATGATCAAACTTGAGAATTTCAATGACGCAGGTAATTTTGCCATCCTCTACAGCATTCCCAAAGTCATCACAAAACAGTTTTATTCGGATTATATATCCGGCCTTATCAATAAAAACGATAAGGATTACCTGTTTGCAAGGTACATGATTAATCCGGCCGATAACAGCGAGTATATCCTGAAAAACGGTTTGAAGATCAACGAACTGAAAAAGCTCTACACATTCTTTTCAAACCTCGGCTTGTTGAATCCCCTTGACAGGGTCATTACCTGGAAGGATAAAAACGAGGCCACGTTATCCGCGCTTCATTTTGAAAAAAACGTAATTGCCTTCATTGTAATACTGGTCGTAATCGTTGCAACGCTTAATATCTTGAGCACGATTTATATAACGGCTTATGAAAAACGACAGGATATTGCGATATTGAAATCGATGGGGCTTTCTCCGGCCAGGGTAAACGCGGTGTTCCTCCTGAACGGCATATACCTGAGCCTGATCGGGATCATCGCCGGGGTCTTCAGCGGCCTTTTGATCATGATGTGGCTGAATGAAATCCTGCAGTTTTTCGCACTGATAATAAACATTTTTCTTTGGATCATTCACAGGATAGAAACCTTTTTCATCGAAACAGACAAATTTTCAAAATTTGAATTTTTTTCAAGGGATTTTTATCTTGACAAAATATATACCGAAATATCGTACATTGAAATATTGTTCATATCATTCATAACCCTAGTTTTTTCCATAATAGCAAGTTTGATACCTGCCATAAGGGCGGGCAAAATAAAACCCATAGAGGTAATCAAGAATGGCTAGACTGGCCGACATAAAAGGCGTGTACAAGGATTATCCCAATATAAACGAAACATTAAATGTGCTTAAAGGCATCGACCTGCACGCGGGTCAGAAGGAAACCGTGGCCATAACCGGCGAAAGCGGATCGGGCAAGTCGACCCTGCTTAATCTGATCGGGGGGCTTGATTCCCTGACCAGTGGCAGCATCAGGATAGACGGTGCCGAAATAAACGGGCTCGATGAAGATGAATTGACAAATTTCAGGAACAAGAAAATCGGGTTCATATTCCAGTCGCATTTCCTGCTTGAGGAATTCACCGCGATTGAAAACGTCATGATGCCTTACCTTATAAACAATTTCAACAAAAAATATGCAATGGAAAAGGCAAAATACCTGCTGTCGCTCATGAACCTTACAAACAGGTTTGAACATTATCCTTCACAGCTTTCGGGAGGTGAAAAACAGAGAATCGCCATAGCCCGGGCTTTCATCAACGAACCGCCCCTGATTCTGGCAGACGAACCTACGGGCAACCTGGATGAAAACAACGCCAACAAGGTTCTTGACCTGCTTTTCGGGATCACAAGCAGGGAAAAACATGCGATGATAATAGTCTCGCATTCCACCCAGGTCGTTAAAATGGCGGATAAAAATTATCATCTTGAAAACGGAAAACTGAATTTAATAAAAAACGGCCGTTAGGAGACGCTTATCATTTATCTGCAAAAACCCCAAACATCATTTTTTGACGAATGCCCCTATATCCCCGGAAGGAAAATGGCAACCGAATATTTTTTTGCAACGGGGTTGTCCGAAGGGGAATTCAACGAATTCCTGGAAAGAGGATGGAGAAAATTCGGTTATTATTTTTTCAGACCGAAGTGTGGGGAATGCTGTGAATGCATCCCGATCAGGATCAGGATAAACGAATTCAAACCGTCCAAAAGCATGCGGAGAATAATAAATAAAAACA
>JBJKSS010000312.1:0-5296 GCA_046703745.1 Spirochaetota bacterium | reverse complement strand
AATTGTTGCCGCTCCTGCAAGAGCGGGAAGGAACCTTATTACAGCTATCGAATCACCTGCAATAATTCTCGTAAGGTAAAGCAGGAGAATGCTTAAGGGCGGCTGATCGACATAACCGAAGGCAAGATGTTTTGAGCAGGCTATGTAGTAGAATTCATCCTGAAAATATCCATAGCCCCCCAGTATCCCGTTTGAAATATAAACCACAAGAAAAAAAATCACAGCAGGGATGAGCAAAACGAGGTTTCGCCGTGTTAAAATTTTTTTAAAAGTTTCTGTTGTTTTGTTATTCATTATTTGACCCTCTTATTTATATTCGTTCATTCTTTGTTTTGCTTTCTTGATTACCAAAGGTTCACCGTCATATTTTTTATTAATCTCAATGGCCATTTTCCAGTTTTCAAGAGCCTTGGCTTTATTGTTATTTTTCAATTCGATCTCGCCCAGATAAAAATATACTGCCTGGAAGTAACCCCGGATTTCATCGTTATTTTGCCCCAAATTTATCACAAGATTAAAATCTTTGACGGCAATATCAAACTTACCAAAAAATTTTGGCAAGTCGGCATAAAAACATCCCCGCATGAAATGAATAAACCAGCTGTAATCCAGACTCTCTGATGATTTCACCGCCATATCGACGTATTTTACGGCAGTATTCACTTCGCCTAACTGGACAAACGGATTTTTTGTGTCCCTTGCCTTTAAAGAATGGGCGATACCCAGATAGAGAAGGCCCAAGGGATCATTTTTAACCAATGCTTGATATTTTTCCAGATATTTCAGCGCGGTTTTAGAATACTCCAAATCGGGATTTTCCATTTCGCAGGAAAACCTCACATAAAGAATGCCAAGCGCAAGGTAATTGTTCTTATCCGTGTTGGCTGTTGAGATTTCATTTTTAATGTCTTTTATTATTCCGGACAAATCGTTTAAATTGCTTACTATAAATGCTTTGTTATCCACGAAACTGTCCGCAACGGCTGCAAATAAACCGCTCGTTATTAGAAAAATTACTACAATGCTTTTCATGCAATAATTCATTTAGTTCCTCCGGTGAATTGATTTTATACCTAAAAGTATCCCAATTGGCAGCCGAGCACTCAATTAAATAATTAAGACCACAAAATTGGTTAACAATTGCAGTTTGTATTGCCAGTTGAGTGCTCGGCTGACGGGGATAATTTTGCAGTTTAGAATAAGGAAAATCGGTAATTTATTCAATCGTTCTTCGGTATGAATTTGATCAGACTTTGGTATGAAATTCAATTTAAAAAAATCAAATATAAAGCTTCAACAATTTCCAGTTTGCTTTTAAATCAAATTTTATCCCCTTTAACAAATAGAGATGATAATTGTTATCAAACGGCATTGCATATTTATTATAGATAAGATCTTTTTTAATGACTTCATCAAAATAATTTTTTAAATCTTTTTCATCTGTATCCGGATAAACCCATATTACTATATCGCCTTTATTGTTGCCGGGCCCCCATAGATAATAACTGTTATGCCCTGAAATGGCCTTTGGAATGCCGTATTTTTTGGAATAAAAATCTATTGCTGCCGCCTCTCCATAATTCTTGGCTATAATTGCGCATTTTGATTTTTCTTCAGGGCTAAGTTCGTTATATACTTTTGCAACTTTTTGAACCATCTCTTCCCATCCGAACATATCAGCGTATACTTGCGGCAAGACACTTTGCTCTGTGTTTTCTGATTGGGGTGGATTATAATGAAGAGAATTCATATAGCTTATCATTTTTTCAACCGGTAAAATCGGAAGAACAATCGGTGCAGCTATCACGCCACCCAAAATGATTAAAATTATAATTATGTATCTTAACCATATTATTTTTTTCAAGGTAATTTTCTCGATAAAAACCGCTCCGCCTGCAAAGAGGACCGGGTAAAAACCTGCCAAATAATAATCTTTGCCGTGTTGAATAATAAATAATGTTAAAAGAGTAAGATACATTATACTTAAGATTCTAAATTTAGATCCGTCTTTATTAAACAGGAAATAACATAATCCTAAAATCCAGATCGGTGAGGCAAAAATATTGAAACCAGCAATTTGAGAGAGAATAAATTCCAATGGGCTGGCTTTATAATTTTTATATAAACTTACATTCTTCATGAATTCCAATGTCGGAAAGTTGTATTTAATCTGCCAAAGAATATGGGGAATGAATATGACGAGTGCAATTAGAGAGCCGAACCAAAACCACTTTGAAGCAAAATACTTTCGATTTTTTGTAAGTAACAGGCCAAAAATAAATGCCAAGCCGAAAAGTATCACGGAATGCTTGGTCATCAATCCTATCCCGGCAAATAGTCCGAATAAAATCCAATATCGGGGTTTTTCTTCCTTGATTATCAATATAAGCAAATAAATACAAATAACCCAGAAAAGCTCATCAAAAACATTTGGTGCAAATTGTGTATCTATTGAAAGAAACATCGGAGCGGCAATAATTGATATACAGGCTAAAATTACAGAATAGATGCTTCCTCCGAGTTTCTTAGCGATCAATCCGGTAAAGAAAACAAGCATTGCACCGGCTATTGCAGGTAAAAATCTTAAACCGAACAAGGAATCTCCAAAAATAAAGCGGCTTATGTTTGCCAGGAGAGCAATCAAGGGAGGATGATCAACATAACCCCAATCCAGGTGTTCACCGCAGGCAATATAATAACATTCATCTCTATTATAATTATATTGTCCGTTTGTCAGAAAATGAATTATGAGTTTTATTATTGAAAAAAATAATATAATCCATATCGCAAAAGGAATTTTCTTAAATTTGCTGATAATTAAGTCAAACGCTTTATTCATATTCTCTCCTGCCATCTAACTAATTTTCAATTTTTGCAGTTTTAGAATAAGAAAAATCAGTAATTAATTCAATCGTCTTTTGGTATGAATTTCAATTTAAATTTGTTTTTTTTATAAGAGTGATTAATTCGAACCTGCTTTCCACTTTCAATTTCTGGAAAATGTTGGAGATGTGGGTTTTAACTGTGCTCAATGATATAAATAGCTTGCCGCAAATTTCTTTATTATTGCATCCTTCGAGAATGAGAAGGAGAACATCCCGTTCTCTTGGCGAAATTTCATATTTTTTGAAAAAACCGTCATCCGGAATTTCGGCATAGGTTACATGCTGCCCCTTAAAAAAATATTTTATGATATTGTACACAGTTACCACCCCGAAAATGTCATAAAACAGGGGATAAAATGTTATCCATGTTATCCTGGGGTATATATTGTCGATTATCATGAATGGGACGTATAGAATCCCCAATATGAGATACGTTAATTGCCTGCTTTTTTCGCCCTCGATGCTATTTTTGAAATAAACAATACCTATGATTGTGATGTAGATTATAGTTATTAGTAAAATAATTTTCTGAAGGGTTAGACCCACGGCTTCTATGTTTGAATAAATGATGATGATTTTATGCGGGAAATCAATCTTTGTCATGAGTATTTGAATTAAAAAAGACGCTGATGACAGAATAAAGAAAAGTATATTCCTGACTTTCGAATTTGGCACATTATAGGTTACATGAATATTATAAACCAGGGCGAACATCACAAGGGAAATGGCAAAAGAATCCACGTAGAATTGAATGACATGATAAACAAATCCGATATCGGGTATGTTGACATTTATGTATAAATTAAATGCATTCTCCAGAACAATCAGGGTAAAAGCCGAGAAAAAAAATAAAAATGCCCTTACCAATTTATCCTTTGTTTTGAAAGATATTACAGATATAATCGCAATAGAAAATGTGCCGATGAAAAGAGTCGATAAAAAATAGAGGATATCCAGATGTTCCATAGGATGTTTTATTATAAAATATTTAATGAAACATTAAAACAATAATTTTCTGTGGAATAATCGTCGGTGTGAAATGACAGAACTCCGGGGTAAAATGAATAAACGGCATGAAGAAATGAGTGAATGACACGAAGGAATCGTCCTACGCCCTGAAGGAAAGACATAACGTCCTGTAGGAATCGTAGAACTCCTTTGAGTAATCATTCTGCAAGGTAGAGGAATGAATATGCAGCTTGAAGCAATCATAATCGTAAAATTTTTTAAATACAGGGATTTTTTTCAGCATATACCCTGCGGTCCATGAAATAACTGTAGCCGCAATAAGCTGCATGATAAATTTCAAAAACAAGGGTTGCAGCCGCTTGTTTCCCATAAAGTCGCCAGTTTTGCCAAAAAAATTGACGGGTTACCGTGGTAAATAACTGGTCAATGTTTAAAAATTAACCTGTTTGAAAACCAAAGGAGTATAAATAAAAACCTCTTTAATAAAACCGGCTATGAATATCAATGCCAGCACGATCAAACTGATTTTTATTCCGGAACCCGCAGGTTTTGTCAAATCCTCCAGTGATTTGCCGTTTGTTAAAAAAAACATGGCAGAAGTGCCTGCGATAAAGCCGCCGATATGGGCCCCATGGTCAACGATTTTGAGCGAAATATAACCGGCCATGCTCATGGCAGCAAAATAGATCAACCATATCACGGATGCGGGAACAAACCATCTTCCCAGGTCTTTCCTGTATATAAAAATGAATGCTCCGAGGCTTCCGAAAACTCCGAACAGTATCGTTGAGGCCCCGACCATACCCGTTACAAAATGAATTATGATTGAGCCGATTGTTCCTCCAAGGGCGCTGACCATGAGAATCAACACGGATCTCAAAAATCCAGCCAGATATTCAAGTATACCCATGAAAATGACAAGGCCGAAAACATTCGAGATCAGGTGTCCCTCATTCATATGAAAAAAATTTGCCGTGACAAGGCGCAGGATGTGGCCGTTTGAGAGCGATTCCCTTGAAATGCCGAAACAGGCTAAAAGGAAACCCGGATGTTGAGGCGCCTTCATCACGGATTCCAGACCGAAACAGGCCGGAAGCAGGATTATTAAACCCAATGTTGCAAAAGGGAACCTTTTTGTAAAAATTTTTCTAAAATATTCTTTTGTCCCGAAAATATTCTGATCCATTTAAATCTCCTGAATTTAACATCAAAGAATTTTATTCAAAACCGGTATTTTTTTCAATATGTACCCTAAGCCCCACGAAACAGCCACAGCCAGAACAAGTTGTGAAATAAATTCCATTTCCCATATTAATTAATGCTCCTGTTTAATGAATGAGGATTTTACCATTGGTCATATTTAACTATCTTTTTTAGCGGAAGTCGTGATTTTTCAACGGCGCCGGGATTAGACGGATACCCAAGGGTCATCAGTTGGACAA
>JBJKSS010000311.1:0-5532 GCA_046703745.1 Spirochaetota bacterium | reverse complement strand
GGAATGCTCGTGCGGGGTGAGAGTTACACCGACGCCCTTGCAAACTACATACCACTTGCGATCGGCGACGGGCTCGTGAACCAGATTCCCTCGCTTTTGATCAGTACCGCAACGGGTTTGATAGTCACAAGATCGCAGTCAAAGGATGCAATGGGTGCCGTGGTCTGGACGCAGTTAAAGTCACAGTTCAGGATATTTTTCATAGCATCGGGTTTTCTCCTTGCCATGTCTTTCCTCCCGGGCTTTCCCCATATTATACTGATAATACTCTCCGCAGGAATGGGTTTCGCAGGATTCAGTCTGTATTCCGCTGAAAGGAAGGCGAAGGAGGCACCAAAGGCGGAAAAAGAGGGAGAGAAGGAAGAGGCCAAAGGGCCGGAAAATGTCGCATCACTTCTTAAAGTGGATCCGTTGACGCTTTATATCGGTTATGAGCTTATTCCACTTGTGGACAAGACGAAAAGTGCGGAGCTTCTCGATGCAATAACCGGCATAAGGAGGACCCTTGCAATAGATCTGGGAATAATAGTCCCGCCGATAAGGATACAGGACAACATGAGGCTGCAGCCAAACCAGTATTCATTCAAACTGCGCGGGCAGGAGATAGCCAAGGGATCGATAAAGATCGGCTACCTGATGGCAATGGGTGAAGGTCTTGAGGAGCTTCCCGGTGAAAAAACGATGGAGCCGGCTTTCGGAATGTCGGCCTTATGGATAAAGAATGAACTGCGCGAAAAGGCGGAGAGCCTCGGCTATACCGTGGTCGATCCGCCGACAATAATTTCCACACACATCCAGGAGATACTCAAGGAACATGCGGATGAAATTCTCGGAAGGGAAGAGGTGAATAAAATACTCGATAATGCGAAAAAGGATTATCCGAATGTTGTGGACGATACGCTTGCCGATTACAAGAAAACGCTCATACAAAAGATACTCCAGGAGCTGCTCAAGGAAGGCGTATCGGTCAGGGACATAATAACGATACTCGAAACTTTGTCGGAGCACAGCCCGCAGACTCCTGTTTTCGAGCTTGTGGAGTTTATCCGCCAGGCTTTGAAACGCACGATTACTACAAAATATCTTGATGATGAGAACAAGCTTTATGTATTAAGGTTCCATCCGGCGATTGAGAATGAGGTTTATAAAAACCTCAACCCGGGGGATGACGGAGCGCCCCTGTTGACCCTTAAACCCGATTATATACATGAGCTTCAAACCGCAATCAGGGACAAGGTAAGGGAAATGATCGGCAAGGGATTCCCGCCGCTCATTGTGTGTCAGCCGCCGGTGCGAAAGGCATTCTGGGAGCTTTCTCGCCATGTCAACCGCAATATAGCGGTATTGAGTACACGGGAATTAATTCCCGGCATAGAGGTGGTGCTGTTCGGCCAGATTACTTTTGAGGATAAGGTATTGACAAAATATACTTAAAAGCAATGGGTTTGACCGCTTTTTGTGGTGACTAATTACACCAACAAGTTGGTGTAATTAGCGATATCATCGCTAGTTACGATAACCAGCTTTTAAGGTATATAATGACAATTTGAACAATTGTCATTATAAATATAAAAAAGGAGCTTGCCATGGAATACAGGGAAATTGAAGCGCCGAGTTATGAGGCGGCGTTCCTGAAGATCAAAAAGCTGTACGGCGACAATGTAAAGATTATCAAAAGAAGGGAATTGAACAAAGGCGGTTTCCTCGGGTTCGGCGCCAAAAGACATGTCAGGGTCACCATCGGCATAACAGATGCCGACCTGTTGAAAAAATTCAAGGAAAATCTCGGCATTAGGACCGAGTTAAAGGAAAAGCCGGCCCCGGAAAAAAAGGCGGGGGAGGACGGATCGACGGCTCTGACATACGTGCTCGAGAAGCTCGAAAAGATCGAACGGGGCATTGAAAAAAAGGGTTTTGTCGATGATGATCTTCATCCAAACCTCACAGAGCTTAAAGAAATACTCAGGGGAAATGAATTCTTTGATGATTTCATAGATAGTTTGATTGAGGCATTGCAGGAAAGCCTTTCTTATAATAAAATTAATGACAGGCTCGCTGTTCACAGGTTTGCCTTTGATTATATCAGGGAGAGGCTCATTGTGCCGGGAACAACCGGCAAGAAAGTGGAAAAAAGCATTTACATAGTGGTAGGCCCCACAGGCGTGGGCAAGACGACAACCATTGCAAAGATTGCGGCCAATGCAATAAGGGACAAGAGGAGCGTCGAGCTCATAACCATAGACGGCTACAGGATAGGCGCCAAATACCAGCTTGAAAAATATGCCGAATACATGAGAACACCTGTAAGCGGCGTTGAAGATAATATCGAACTTCAGAAGATTATAGATCTTTCGGATTCCGATATTGTCCTGATAGATACAATCGGACGAAGCGCCAGGGACGACATGAATCTCGTCAAGATGAAACAGCTTCTAAAGCTGACAAATCATAAACCGGAGTTTGTACTTGCGTTGAGCGCAAGCGTAAAACCGGCCGAAGTCAAGAGGATTTTCAAAAGCTTTGACATGTTTGAGTATACCGGTGTGATAATAACCAAGCTCGATGAATCCGAAACAATCGGGGCAATTCTTAATTGTGCGATTGAAAAAAAAGTCGAGCTTAAATACCTCACCACCGGGCAGAGGGTGCCGAATGATATCGAAAAGGCGACTTCGGCAAACCTGATGTCAAAAGTCAAGGGACTCGACACGGAAGTGTATTTGACCAATGTAAATTGATAATAAATAATTATGGGAGAGTTAATATGGTTGATCAGGCTGAGGATTTAAAAAAAATAATGATGTCTACGGAATACAATGAGCCGACTGTGAAAACGAGGATAATTGCCGTTTCGAGCGGTAAGGGAGGCGTTGGCAAAACCAATATAGCTGTAAATCTCGGCATTGCATTCTCAAAAATGGGCAAAAGGGTTATTATAATGGATGCCGATCTGGGGCTCGCAAATGTCAATGTCTGCCTCGGCATCATTCCCAAGTATAATCTTTACCAGCTAATCAAGAAGCAGAAAAGGATGAAGGATATTATAATCGACACGAAGTACGGCGTGCAGATCGTTGCGGGCGCCAGCGGGTTTTCAAAGATTGCGAACCTTACCGATGAGGAAAGGATCGCCCTTATAAGGGAGATTAACACGCTGTCATACGCAGATATCATTATTATAGACACGGGTGCAGGCGTAAACAAGAATGTAATTTCATTCATCATGGCTGCGGATGAGGCTGTCATAATAACTACTCCCGAGCCCACGGCAATTACCGATGCATACGGGATAATAAAAATAATCGCAACCGAGGTCAACAATCCCCAGCTTAGCCTCAAGCTTGTCGTAAACAGGGTGCATTCTATTGCCGAGGGAAGAAAGGTTGCCGAGAGGGTGATAAACATTGCCGGCCAGTTTTTAAACGTCAAGATAGAAAATCTCGGGTGCATTTACGATGACTCCAATGTTTCACAGGCAGTGATCAAACAGATACCGTTTTTTTCTTTGGACGAATCAAGCAGGGCTGCCATAGGCATCAAGCATATTGCCTCCAGGCTGGAAGGCGTTGAATACAGGGACGGAACCGGCATTAAAAGGTTTCTCATGAGGCTGTTCAATGTTAATTGAATTATAAAGGCAAACCGGATTTATTTGATTAAAAAGGCATTTTTTAATATAATTATATTAATAGGGATTTTTTAAAATGATGGAAAAAATCAAATTACCGGCCTTCATAAGTGCCGGAATCTTTGTTTTGTTTTTTATTATAAATCTCGCGGTTGGAAATACCTTCGGGGTGATTTTCTTGAGGTCATTAATTTCGGCTGCCGTTGTTTTTGCATTGGCATTCGGATTCATATTCCTCCTGGAAAATTATTTTGATATTAATTTTAAGGATATCGGCAGGGAGGCCAAAACAGAAACCCCGGCGGACAAGGAAAGCGTTGATATAATGCTGGATGATGAAGAGATTGCGGAAAAACCGGGAGATGAAGACACTGCCGGAGAGTCGAATGATACGCAGTTTGAATATAATGAAAATTCTGAAGACTTCACGGGAGATATCGAAGTCGAATCGGCAGGAGGGGATGAGCCGGATGTATCGTCAAACAGCTCAACTGGTGAAACAGATGAATATGAACAGGAAAACAATCCGGATAAATCCGGAGAAATAGGCGATTTAAATCTCGATAATTACAGCGCCAATATCGGCGGTTCAGGGGATGATTACGGCTTTGCAGGGGCTGAATCCTCTGAAGATGCCGGAAGCAATGATACGAATCAATCAATGGATTATTCAAATATAAAACCGGACGACGGCAGGATGTTGAAAGACAAGATAGGTTTTGACATATCTTATGATGATGTGGCAAAGGCGATCCGGACAAAACTTAAAGAAGAATAAATTTTTATTGACATATTTTTTAGATTGGGTAAACTTGTTTTTTGTAGTTTGTAAAGATTGGATGAATTTTTAAAAAGTTTAATTTAAAGGAATCTAGGGGGAAAAGGTGAAAGAAAACAAAAAAGAAGAAAAGCATGAATTTAAAATAGATGATTACACCGAAGAAGAATTATGGGTTTTATATAAAAAAAACAGGGATGCACGTATAAGGGAGCATTTTATCAAGCAGTATGCACCGCTTGTCAAGTATGTTGCGGGCAAGATCGCCATAGGCAAACCAGGCAATATTGAGTACGAGGATCTTGTCGGATTCGGTGTATTCGGCCTCATAGATGCAATTGAGAAATTCGATCCGGGCAAGAATGTCAAGTTTAAAACCTATGCGGTGACGAGAATCAGGGGATCGATATATGATGAACTGCGCTCAATCGACTGGATACCGAGGTCCATCAGGCAGAAAGTAAAGGAAGTCGAGCATGCAATAATGGCAATCGAGAGCCGTACGGGCAAAATAGCATCCGACCAGGAAATTGCCGATGAGCTTCAGATGGATATCAGGGATTTTTACAACCTTATGACGAAGATTTCCTCAACCACGATTATTTCGTTGAATGATACCTGGCACATGGGGGATGACAATGACAAAATATCCATCCTCGATACCCTTGAGACCCCCAACTCATCCAACCCGGATGTTTCGGCCGAGAAGGAAGAGGTCAAGAAGCTCGTGGTCAAGGCGATAAACGAGCTTCCTGACAAGGAAAAAAAGGTGCTTGTGCTCTATTATTATGAGGATCTTACATTGAAGGAAATCGGCGAGGTTCTCGACGTTACGGAGTCACGTGTAAGTCAGCTCCATACAAAGGCGATTATCAGGCTCAGGGCCAAGCTTGCAGAAATAAAAGAGGGCATACTTTAATATAAAATTGAAATGAAAAAGCTTAAGGAAATTTTAAAAAAATTAATTGATGAAGAGTCCCAGGTCAAAAGCATGGAGGTTTCCGGCAGATCGCTTGAGGAAGCGTTGCAGAATGCATGTGCCGGCCTGGGCATCACCGTCAAGGACTGCAACAATGACGAAGACCACTAAAATAACAATACAAACAAGGCTGACGTACATAATGAG
>JBJKSS010000310.1:0-4102 GCA_046703745.1 Spirochaetota bacterium | reverse complement strand
CCCTTGTTCTGGGCGGCGGCGGCGCCAGGGGATCTTACGAAATCGGCGCATGGAAGGCTTTCAGGGAACTCGGGATTAAATTTAATGCAATCATCGGCAATTCCGTTGGTTCGTTGAATGCTGCGTTTATTGCACAGGATGATTATGGGCTTGCCGTAAAATTATGGGAAACGATTACTATTGAAAAAATAATCGATATCCCGCCCGAGCTTTTCAAGGACGGCAAATTTTATCTTACAACCAGGAATGTCGGCGCGCTGAAAGTGCTCCAGCAAATGATATTCAGCAATCTTGGTATGGATACGCTTCCGTTGAAAAAATTGTTAAAAGAGACCGTCGATGAAGAGAATATCAGGAAGAAAAAAATAGATCTGGGGCTTTTGACATTCAATCTCAATGATTTCAGGCCTATGGAAATATTCATCGAAGATATACCGAAGGGCATGCTCTGCGATTACCTTGTGGCGAGCTCGTCGCTTCCGGGTTTCAAGCCGATGGAAATCATGGGTAAAAAATATGTCGACGGCGGGGTGTATGACAATATCCCTTTTGAGATGGCGAAAAACCGCGGATACAAGAATATTATCGTTGTTGACATTTCCGGCCTGGGGATAAACCGAAGTGAAGATATTTCCGGCACCAATACAATTTATATCAAAAACTCAATCGATATAGGAAGCATACTGGATTTCAATCTGGGCACGGCAAGGGAGCTGATGAAACTCGGATATCTTGATACGATGAAGGTATTCGGTAAAAACGCCGGCATCAAGTATTTTTACAACTTCGACCGTAACATTGTCAGACGCCTTGAAGAATTATTGAACGAAGATGATTCCAAAAATAGATACTGCAAATATTTAAATAGCAGGAATGTCAGTGATTTGACAGGTTTAAAATCATGCCTGAACGAAATTTTGCCGAATGAATACAGAAACTACATTTATCCTGTGCTCTCGCTTGCCGAATGTGCTGCGCTCAGTCTGAACATTGAGAGAAATGAGCTATATGATTTTGAGGTTTTTTTGCAGAATATCTGGATGAGATACAACGAGCTCGAGGATAAAATTGAAAAAATTTCCGGCACCGAGGGGTCTTTTTTTGAAATGCTTGCCAACAGGGTATTGAGATTAAAGGCTGCAAAAAACATCTTTGAGTTTTTCAGCAGGGCATCTCAGGAATATGAAAAGGCACTTGAACTTATTTTCGGTAAAAGTGAACTTCATGCAAAGGCACTTAATAATTTTTTTCCCAATCTGCTTGGGGCCAAGGTTTTCATGGTGTTGTTAAAAAAATATTTCGGCAGTAAATGAAAATCATTCAGGTTTTTTTGTCAGGTAAAAATAAACCAGAAGGACTATCCCTCCGACAATACACACAATGCTGGCCATTTTGATTAAGCCCTGCAAAAAACCTGATATTGCGATTATGCCTATGCCTATCAATATCGAAATAACACCCGCATCGTAGGATTTTTTTGCAATGTTGAAGATGCCCGTTATTATCAGGAAAATGGCCGCGATGGTGAGGGCGAATCCGCCGAATATCCAGCCGATTATTCCAATAGCAAGCAGTACGACAGCCGATAAAATTTTATCTGAAAACAATCTTTGAAGCATTGTAAAAGCCTCCTGTTATTAATTCAGGATTATTTTATTTTTCGGGGCTTTTGTCAAGAAATAATATTCAATAACCGGAAATTTTTTGTAATCCCTTCAAATAAGACATCATTTCCTTGAGGGATAACGCCTTGTAAACAGGTGTGTTTTTGCCACCGATCCTGATTGCGTTTGCCGGGCAATAGGCAAAGCACCGGTGGCACAATGTGCATTTGGAATTACGCACGGGCACACTTCCTTTTTCTTCCATGAAAAGGCTTTTTTCCGGGCATATATCAATGCAGATTTTACACCTGTTGCATTTGTCCGGGTCAATGACAAACGTGAACATTTTTTTCCAGATGTTTACCATGTTCCGGCTGCGGTATAAAATGCTGACAAGCCATGAATAGACCGGTATGTCAAACCAGTGTCCCCTGCCTTTTATCAGCTTTTCACAAAAAATCCTCGCCTCTTTTTTGCCCTTTTCTGTCAAAATATCAACTTTCGGCGGCAGGCATTTTTTTTTCTGAAAAATATTCGGCATTATTATTTCTTTTGCAGCCAGCGGGATAAATCCCTTTTTCTTGACAATTTTTTTAACCGGGCCCAGAATGCCGCCGGAATAAAATCCGAGGGTATCCAGGAAGAAACACGGGGTGCCGGCGGTTTCTGGCAGTCTTTCTAAAAATTCCCAGATAAACGGGTAGGTGCTTTGTCCCGCAACAGGAACAACAAAACCGATGATTGACTGTTTGTCGATTTCTGAAGGATCGGTTCTGTCAAGCGGTAATAGGGTAACTTCATAACCATGTTTTGAAAGATGGTTTTTTATTTCGATTGCAATTATCAGGGAATTGCCTGTTCCGGAAAACCAGAAAATATTGATTTTATCATATATAAGGGGCTTTTTGCTGTCATCTGGTTTCATCTTATCCTCCGGTACGGCAGCTGCCGATAACTTGCATTGCGGTTGAAACCGTGTGCCTGAATAATTCAATATTAGTTGAATTATTCATTAAAATCAACAAATTAATTTTTTATTCCGTTTGCGGCCCGATTATTGGATCATCTGTTTTTGAGGAATCACGAACCGGATTTTTAATTCAAATTGTGGCAATTATTGAAAATTTAAAGAAAAATCTAGTGCAAAATTACCGTTTCAGTGATAAAATCATTCAAAAGGGAGGAGATCGCAATGGCAGAAAATATCCGCTTGATGACCGGTGCGAATATTTATTATCCGGCTGAGAAGGACAAGCTTATCCGGCTTATTGATGATTCCATGAATGCCGACGATATTAAAATCGACAAGAATCCGTTCGCAATAATAAACAACTATGGGCATTACGGCAGGGCATCGCAGTTATATGCGGCTTCATTCAGGCAGGTTTTAAAGAAAAAGTATGACACGATTGTCATTATCGGGCCGGTTCACAAAATAGCTTTCCCCGGCATAGCGCTTACCAAATATGATGCATTCTCCACACCATTCGGTAACCTGAACGTTGACACAGAAGCATGTTCGGCACTGCATTCGTATAACAAGGAGTTTTTTGTTTACATGGACAAATACCATGAAACCGAGTATTGCATTGAAAACCAGCTGCCATATATAGCAAGATTGTTCGGTACAAAGGTCAGGATACTTCCTGTCTTGCTGGGGGAATTCAACACCAAATTTACCATAATGCTTGCCGAAGCGTTGAAAAAACTCGTCGAGAAAGGAGATAAAAAATACCTGTTTATAGCGGTTTCAAATTTGAGCACCGAGTTGAATTACGAGGATACTGTAAAAATGTGCAACCGTTTTGCCGATTATCTGATAAATTTCAACCCTGACAGGTTGTCCGAACAGCTTGCAATGAGGGAAATTGTCGCAAAAGGCGGCGGCTGTATCGTTGCCCTCCAGAGGCTGTCTCAACTCATGAAACATGATAACCTCAGGGTCGTAAGGGTGGGAAACTCCGGTGATTTCGGCGATGAAAAGGACAAGGTGGAGGGATATATATCGGCAGTTATCTGGTGATTTTTCAAGAATTAAGCGGATATAACCGATAATTTAGGGAAGGGTTTTGCTTTTTTTATTCAGGATTTTTTTAAGGTTTACAGGGTTATGGATAATATTAACATAGATGAATTAATTAAAAGTGTTAAAAAGGATTCAGGGGAAAATACGGCTATCGAGGATGGTAAAAGCGTATCTCCCGGCGATGAAGTCGAATTAATCAAAAGTATAAAAAAGGAACTCGAGCAGGACAAAAAATCAAAGCCGTCGTCCGCCGGTTACCATATAAAAAACAATATTTTTTTTATCAGCGACGATTTTAAAAAAAAGTTCAGGGGATTTTTTTCCGGGTTGCTTAAACTCCTCCAGTATTGCGGGATTTTGTTAGTTTTTTTTACAGGGATATTTTTTGTAAACAGGTTTGTTGCAAGCCTGATCCTCAGTATAAGCCTGAATCTGATTTCGGTTTTTGTCATTTCGGTGTATTATTATATCC
>JBJKSS010000309.1:0-11591 GCA_046703745.1 Spirochaetota bacterium | reverse complement strand
GTATTATGACACAAATAAAAAACAAGGACGTAATAATGAAAAGTTTTATCAATATGGAAGAGCTTCAAAAAACTATCCCGCTTAAAGTGCTGACCCAGCTCAAGTCTATTTTGAAAGATTCCGGGCTTCCGGACAACGAAAATTCCCTCCAGAAAATAATTGAAAGCTGGCTCCTGAAGCAGGCGATGTTCAATAAAATAATAGAGCACGGCGATTTCGTAAAAACGGAAAGCCTGAAAAAAACTTCCGCCCACGGATGTGTCGCTGTCACTATGTCTGGCTCGATTTTATCGATCGGCCCTGCTGAATCCGGCAAGCGCAGGGTTATTTATTCAAGCATAGATTTTCGCAAGGATGTGCCGAGGACCGCAGAAGAGGAGAGCGCCGTGCTTTCCGATGACGTTGTGGTCGGCAGGCCCGCCTTATTCGAAACAGGGAAGATAAAAAGCACGTCGGATATCTACAGCATCTGCATTCCGAAAATCGAAGGCAAGGGCGAAGAGGAAGTCGAAAAGATAATAGAAATAAACAAGCTGATACTGGAAAATTTTCTCCAGGTCGATCATTTTACATTCAAGGCAAATTATTACGACAACGATCTTTCGGCTAAAAACGATCTTTTCCTCAAGTGGATAGTAATCGACTGGTTCCTGATCGGAGGTTTCGACAGACAGATATTCATGGCGCGCACGAAATTACTCTGGCTCGAATTATTCTCAAAATTGTACAAGGAAATCTTCAGGCGCAAAAAGCTCCATGATAATCTTGAGGCGGTTTTTCTTGATTTTACCAATGTCCAGTTTGCAAAATTCATCGACGACTACAAATGGTATGAGTCGGAGAAAAAAAATTTTGACATCGGTCTTTTGAAAGCCCTTGAGGAAATCCCGTCATACAAGGCTTACTGGGATTTTCTGGACAAATACATCAGTGACATGAGCAGGTGAGTGTATATCTTTTTGCGGTAAAAAAACTTGCCATATCTTTTTACTTGATATATAAACTGTTATTCGTTCCAAAGGAAGGCTGCGTTTAAAATGATGAAAACAAAATCAGATATAGTGACCAACTGGCTGCCCAGGTACACCGGCAGACCAATTGAAAATTTCGACCAGTACATACTGCTCACCAATTTCAATAATTATGTGGAATTATTTGCAGAAAAATTCAATGTTGAAATAATGGGCACCGATAAGCCGATGAATTCCGCCTCCGCAGAGGGCATAACTATAATCAACTTCGGCATGGGAAGTGCGATGGCCGCAACCATAATGGATCTTTTGTCGGCAATCAGGCCCAAGGCGGTCTTGTTCCTTGGAAAATGCGGCGGTTTAAAGCCGAACACCCAACTGGGCGACCTCATTCTCCCAATTGCGGCGATACGCGGTGAGGGAACGAGCAATGATTATCTCCCGCCGGAAGTTCCTGCCCTTCCGTCGTTCCAGTTGCAGATAGCAGTGTCGCATTCTATCAGGAAATACGAAAAGGATTATCTAACCGGCACCATTTACACGACAAACAGGAGGGTGTGGGAGCATGACGAGGATTTCAAGAAATACCTGCAGGATGTAAGGGCCATGGGTATCGACATGGAGACCGCAACGATTTTTTCCGTGGGTTTTTACAACAGGATACCGCACGGAGCGCTTCTCCTTGTTTCGGATAACCCGATGACACCCGAAGGAATTAAGACGGCGGAGACCGATGCGCATGTAAACAGGGAGTTTGTGGATGATCATCTTGCTATCGGGATCGACTCCCTGCTTGAACTTAAAAACTCGGGTGTTTCCGTAAAGCATCTGAGATTCGACTGAAAAACAAATTTTAACGCTCGTCCGGGATTTTCAAATCAGCGGCGCCCCGTCAATCATTGTTTTGAATTATACAGATCGTATTCAAACGGGAAAGGCTCGAGCGCCCGCGGCAGAAGGCCGTTTACCCATGCGAGGAACAGTCCGTAATTTACGGCGTGTATGTTATTCTCCTTAAGCACGGACAGACGGTTCATCATCCTGTTGCGGGTGACCATGCACCCTGCGCAGTTTATCACCATGTAGTATTCCTTCAACTTGTCGTTGTCCGGCATCTCACGCGCAAAATCGAATTCCGCCCTGGGCTGGACAAGCTGCCTGAACAGCCTCGGTATCTTGACCGTGCCCACATCATCCGCCTGCCTGTGATGGCTGCATGATTCGAGCACGAGTATTTTTGCATTCTCCGGCGTACTTTTAAGCGCCTTGATGCCCCTGACGAAAAGAGCGAGATCGCCTTTTTTCCTTGCGAACAATATTGAGAATGAAGTCAGCGGCTGATCGGACGGTATGTCAGCGGCAACCTTGCTGAATGCCTGGCTGTCCGTTACAACGAGCTTCGGCCTGACTTTCAGGCTGTCGTAAAAATTTTTCAGTTCGCGTTCCTTGAGAATCAGGCAAGCGCAGTCCTTGTCCAACAAATCCCTTATCGTTTCAACCTGGGGCAGTATCAGTCTTCCCCTGGGTGCTGCAAGGTCTATCGGTGTGACAAGAACCGCAAGATCATTCTCGTTGACAAGGCCCTCAAGCGGCGTTATCTCAAAATCAAGGGAATCCCTGAAGGAAGCAAGCACATCCTTTAATTCTTTTAAACCCGTCCTGTTTATATTGTCAACCCGAACCGTCCTGTATTTTTCAAGGCCGGCCAGCTTCGTGCTTTCGGGCCGGGTGTCCGCAAAGGTAAGGACAACTACCAGTTTTTTATTCATACCCATGATTTTTTTTAAAAACTCTGTTTCCGCTTCGGTCAGCTTCGTGTTTATGCTTGTGGTAAAAATGATTATATCGGAGCTTGCCAGCCTGTCGAACGTCTTGTTTATCCTCAATTCACCGAGCTCGCCCGTATCGTCAAACCCGGCTGTATCCGTAACCGCGACCGGGCCGAGCCTGCCCATCTCGAATGTTCTGGTCACCGGATCGGTGGTTGTGCCGGGGCTGCCTGAAACGATTGCAACTTCCTTTTCAAAAATATTGTTCATGAGGGACGACTTGCCGGTATTCCTCAAACCGGTGAGCACAATCCTCAATTGTTCGGATAACGGCGTGTTATTCATCGGCGGCCTCTTTCAGGAAGCTTGTCGCATGAATCGGATGAAAATATTTTTCAACCGTTTTTTCGTCAAGACTGGAATTTTCACTGACGAGACTTATTAATTCCCCTATCGAATTTATTTTTTTTGTTTCCATGATTTTGTAAATCTCCTTCACCCTGTTGTATCCCAGCGCCGGAATAAGAGTATTCAACAGCACGTGTGAATCAACGAGGTTTTTTTCGATGTTGGCTATGTTGGGCGAGATAAGGTCAAGAAATTTTCCTGTGAATGCATCAATGGCGCAAACGAGGCTTTCATGAATGTTGATGAGGCTCTCCGTGATAAACGGCAGGAATGCATTCAGCTGGAGCTGGCCGTTCTGGGAATAATTAATGATCTTTCCCGCTTCGCCCTGGATGTTCAACGCAAGGCCGCGCACGTATTCCAGAATCACGGGGTTGGTTTTTGCCGCCATTATGGACGAGCCGTACTGAAGCTCGGGCTGGTTGATCTCATGGATGAATGCCGAGGTATAAAGCAGCAGGTCACCCGTTATTTTAAACAGGTTCTGGGCGAGCAGGCTGTATGCGCCCGAGAGCTCGGCGAACTTGTCCTGGTTGGATATTTCATCGGGAAGATTCTGACTCCTGTACAATGGCAGCGAAGTGATCTCCCTTAAAATCCTTTCGGCTATATAGACATACGGGCTTGGTGCAAAAAAGCACGTGCCGATCGCTGTCCCGCCGAGCGCAGCGGATCTCACCCTTTCCTTGAGCTTGTTCAGCCTCCACCTGTCTCTTTCAATAGCGCCGGCCCATGCTCCGAAAACCTGGCCGAGCGTTATGGGCAGTGCGTCCTGGAGCTCCGTCCTGCCGGCGAGCAGTATGCCGGAATATTCGTTTTCCTTTTTTATGAGAATTTCCTGGAGCCTGATCACGAGAAACTCGATATCCTGCAAATGCCGGTAGGACATTACCGTGAGGGCCGTCGGATAAACATCGTTGGTCGACTGGAAAAGATTGATGTCTTCGATCGGGTCGATTTTTATCTCCCCGCCGGTGTCATTCCTGAAAATTTCCATGGGGAGGCTTGAAATAACCTCGTTGAAATTCATGTTGACACTTGTCCCTGCTCCGCCCTGTTTGAACGGAACGACAAACTGATCGTCATACTCACCGCCGATAACAAGATCGACGGCCCTGATGATTGCGTTATAAACCGCGGGCGGATATTTACCCGAATATTCCTCCATGGAAATAATGCAGGCCTTTTTTACCTCTGCAAATGCCCTGATGAAATCCCTGTGCATTCCGCCCTTGCCGAAATTATGAACGGCTTTTTTGGTTTCGCTTCCATAATATATTCTATCCGGCATATTTTTTCTCCCGTGATTTCGAATCGCCCCTTTCCATTACAAGTTTTTTATTTATAACTTCAATTTTTTTACCTATACAGCCGAGACACTTCAAGCCGTCCTCATCAAGGCATATCTTGCCCGGGTACAGAAGATAGTTTTTCTTGAAATCTGTCGGTGTGATGTTGACCATTATGACATTTGCACCTGCGCCCAACGCCTTTTCCCTGCCTTCAGTATCTAACGTACCGGTTGCCGTCGTTGCAGGAATATTTGCACGTGGAAGAAGTAACCGCACAAGGGCGGTTGTTTTCAGCGTGAGGTCTATACTCTGTCTTGAAGCATCTTTAAGCGGCGTGTCCTGGTGGGGAATGAATGGCCCGATCCCGACCATGTCAAGCTCGAGCTTTTTGCAGAGCAGGGCATTGTTTATCCTTGTTTCCCCGGTCTCTCCCGGCAGGCCGACCATGAAACCTGAACCGACTTCAAAATCCATATCCTTGAGATCATTAAGTGCCTTTAGCCTGCGTTCCAGAGAAATCCCGTTGCGCAGTTTTTCATGCAAGGCGCTGTCGGATGTTTCAAATCTCAACAGGTACCTGTCTGCGCCGGCCCTTTTTAATTCACAGTACTGCGCTTTTGTGAATATACCGCAGCTTAAGGTTAATGCCGCCCTGTCACCGGTCATTTCTTTTATTCTGCCGGTCAGAGAGACAAGTTTTTTGACATCATAATATTCATCCTCGCCGCTTTGAAGAACGAATGTGCAAAATCCCCTTTTAAGGCCTTCTTCAACAATGCCTGCGATATCATCGGACAGAAGCCTGTACCTGGAAACATTCGCATTTGATTTCCTTATGCCGCAGTAAAGGCAGTCCTTCGAACAATGGTTTGAGAATTCAACGAGCCCCCTTACGTAAACTTCGTCCCCGTAATTTTCCCGGCAGATTCTGTCCGCCTCTTTGGCGAGCATGTCAAGTGAAGCGCTTTTATAAAAATCAATTATTTGTTTTACAGAATTATCCATTTCAGAAATACAGATCCCTCTCGCCGTTGTTGATCATCCTGATGTTTTCTTCTATTTTAAACCTCAGGTTTTCGCTTTCAACCTCGTCTGTCATTTTTTGAATCAGCCTCAGGCCTTTTTCTTTCGTGGCGCCTGATGCAAAATCCATGAGGTATTCATTGAAGGTAAACAGCGCATTGGGCATGCAGTACTGCTGGATCAGCCCTGGTTTTGCGAGGTCCATGAAATCATGGCCGACCCTTCCCTTTCGGTAGCAGCCCGTGCAGAATGAAGGTATGTGCTCCATGTCTATAAGTGTGGATATGACCTCGTCAAGTGACCTGTGGTCGCCAAGTGAAAACTGGCTCCCCTTGTCCTCGTCCGCCTCGCTGTCATGGGAATAAGACCCGGGATTTGTGCGCGACCCGGCAGATATCTGGCTCACACCGTACCTGAACAACTCATCCCGCAAGCCTGAGCTTTCCCTTGTCGTAAGAATTATGCCCGTGTATGGAAGTGCGATCCTGATAATTGCTATTATCTTTTTAAAATCCTCATCGCTTACCGGATGCGGAATGTTTTCGGATAACGGTGCGCCCAATGCAGGTTTGATCCGCGGGACACTCACAGTATGCGGGCCGCAGCCGAATTTATTCTCAAGATGGGCGGCGTGCTCCATAATGCCCAGCACGTCGAATTTATAGTCGGCAAGACCGAACAGAACGCCGATTCCCACATCATCGATGCCGCCTTCCATTGCCCTGTCCATAACGGAAAGCCTGTATTCATAATCTGCTTTTGGCCCGGAAGGATGGCAGCTTTTATAAAGCAGGGGGTCATAGGTTTCCTGGAAGCATGCATAAGTACCGATTTTTTCGGATTTCAGTTTTGCAAACTCGGCAACCTCAAGAGGGGCGATTTCGACATTGATCCTCCTGATCGTGGAAGATCCGGCCCTGCACGCATACGCCGCCCTTATCGCCTCTATAAAATATTCAAGGGAATTACCCTTTGTTTCACCGCAAAGCATCAAGAGCCTTTTGTGTCCTTCCCTAAGAAGGGATTCCACCTCATGCCTTACCTGGTCAATGCTGAGTGTCAGCCTTTTCAAGGTATTATTGTCTTTCCTGAATGCACAGTAAAGACAATTGTTGCCGCATACATTGCCCGTGTAAAGCGGTGCAAAAAGAACGAGTCTCTTGCCGTAGATTTTATGTTTGATTATGTCGGCGGTCTCAAACAGCTTTGACATGCCGGATTCTTCTTCCACCTGGAGAAGCTTTGCAACATCCTCCAGGCCCAGACCTTGAAGTAAAAACGCCCTGTTTAATATGGCATCAAGCTCCGCTTCGTCCGGAACAGCCGTTGACGACAAACTTTTCAGTTTGTCGTAGTCAATAAATTGAATCTTCATCCTTGCTCTCCTTGAATTTCGTCAGCATCGATTTTACCTGAATGCCCTGCAGCCTGCCGATTTTCCCGGTAAGGGCGCCGATCTCATCGGTATCCCCTTCGACGATGAGCGAAATTATATTGATTTTCCTGTCCCGCAGGGGAAGCCCCAGCCTGCCGAGTATTATCTGGCTGTATTCTGTAAGGAGAGAATTTAAATCCGAAATATGTATTTTGTTTCTCACGATAATGGCTATGCAGCCGATCCTCTTCTCCATCAGCATTCACCTCAGAATCAGAATGTTAATCCGGAAACCTCGAATTCGGCAATTTTCCTCATTCTCAGTTTTTCAAATTGTACACAATACTATTATGAATCAGCAGATTTGTCAAGATGATTTATGGGGTCAATGTGCGCGCGAATCATTCTTCAGAATCATTATTGCTGTATTTTACGGCAGGATAATCCTCAACGACAATTGTCCTGCTAAGCCTGTCGTGCCACCATGTCCTGTCCCTAACCGATGCTGAAAAAATTTCAAAGGGAATGAACCTGAAAACCGATCTTAACAAAATTGACGTGATTTTCGGCCTTTCGCCGTTTTGCCGGGCAACTCTTGTCCTTGTCAAAAATTTGCCCGGAGTCTTCTGGAACAAAGCCTCGAATATGAAAAAATATAATATGTAAAGGCCAAGCTCGGCGATTAAAATAACCAGATCGTTTGTTGAGACTGAGAAAAAATCCTGGCGTTCCATAAATTGTTTTGAAAAGAGCTGATCCAGAGTGAGGGCCATTATCGCCCTGAAAACAACCACATCGACGATGAAATTTATCGCCCGTGAAAGGAATGGCGCCTTCCTGATTTCTTCCGGTTCCTGCGGAACACTGATCTGCGGGCTCTTTTTTTCTTCCATCAGCATAACCATCTGGCAGCCCTGGCCATAGCAGTAATAATCCTCACCGCTTTTCTGCAGACAATCCATGCAAAAGGTTCTGCCGCACGAATTGCATTCCGCAAATGCATCCTTATGGGGGTGATTGAAGCATTTTCTGTTCAATATCAAATCCTGAATAATAAAATTTCTTAAATAATATTTTTTATTGATTCTTTTGTCAAATGAATTTGCGGCAACTTACAGATTTATATCATTTTTTGCGCCTTCGGCCGCATTCAATTAACAGAATGAAGATTGACAACAGGAGCAATTTCAGGAATAAATTTTATTCGGCACCAAGCACTTCTATTTCCACCCTGCGGTTTAAATACTGCTGGTCCGGCGCGGCATCCTTTACTGCCGGCATGGTTGAGCCGAATCCTTTTGTATTCATGATTATATTTTTATCAGGAATTTTTGACCTGATGTAATTTTTTACAGCTTCGGCCCTTTTTATGCTAAGCTCCATTTCATTCTGCGGAAGTCCGATTTTTTCGGTGTGTCCATTGAGGGTCAACTCTGCCTTTTTGAAATTTTTAAGATAATCGATTATATTATCAAGCTTACCTGTCTCTCCCGGAAGGAATTCATCCTTGTCAATCACGAAGTACAGCGGGGTATTGTCCCTGATAACAGCGTCAAGAGACGCCTTTGTAAAGGCGGGCTTAACCGTCCTGGAGGACTCGCTTGAAGAAGCAGAGGATGAGGGGGTTTCGGAATATGCGCTAGATGAAGAGCTTTCAAAAGACTGGCTGCTTTCCGCATTAGCAGCAACGCTTGACGACTCGATAACCGTGTTATACGAAGCCTCTGTGTTTTTGAATAATTTCGGCATAAAAAATACGAGTAAACAGGTTATTATTCCAAATACCAAAAATGCACCTGTTACCATTAATACGGGCTTTAATGCCTTGCCGCGGCTCTTTTCGGCTGCCAGATCAATCAGATACTCTTCGGTCTTTTTGTTTTCACCGGTGTAACTTAGGTGAAGTGAATTGCCTGCAACAAGCTCTACTATAATGGGCAGATCAAGCACCCTTGCCCTTGCAGGAGGAAGATTTTTAAAAACAATTGTCTTGATTTTTTTGTCCCCCAGGAAAAAAACGGCTTCGGCTTCCTGCTGGAAATCGCTTGCAGTGGTCAGAATAACCTGTTTTTTCTTGTCCATCAAGGTGTCGAAAATTTTAATCAGGCTGTCATTGAAAATTTTTACATAAACTTCCATGTATCTGCTCGTTGATTTTTCTATTTATTATACCAGAAATACAGGAATAAAAAATAAATTTTTTATTATTCAAAAAAAACTATAAAATTACTTGACCAAAAGCAAATCTAGTTATATTAAGGATTCAAAATCGATGTTTTATTAACAATTCTTGAAGAAATCCGCAAGATGGCACAAATCATTATCTTCTTAATTCCTGAATATGCGGCTTTTATCCTTTTGATACATTGGTTTAACAAGGAGCAGTGATATTATCGGATATTTTAAAAACAAATTATCATCAATCTCCAGGGACTTTTTGCTGTTTTTATTTGCAATAATCTTGTACAGCTTTGCCCAGAGTATTGTTGATTCCACTTTCAATAATTACCTCAACGAAACATTCAGGCTGACTAATTTTCAAAGGGGATTCCTGGAGGTTCCGAGGGAATTCCCCGGGTTCCTCGCCATATTTATATCTGCCCTGCTGTTTTTCCTGTGCTCAAGGAAGGTTGCTGCGCTTGCAAATTTTCTCTGTGCAGTCGGCATCTTTTTGATCGGCCTTATTTCTATAAATTTTTCCGTACTGCTCTGCTGGCTTTTTATATTCAGTATAGGCCAGCACCTTTTTCTTCCCCTGAATTCCAGCATCGGCATGGAACTTGCGAAAGACGGTAAAACCGGCAAAAGACTCGGACAATTGAACGGGCTTGGAAATTTTGCGGCAATAATAGGAAGCTTCATCATATTCATAGGGTTCAAATTTTTAAAATTCAACTTTACCGTATCATTCACAATCGCGTCGATAGGTTATATCGCCTGCTCAGCCATGATCTTTTTTATGAAACCGGATAAGCCGATGCCGGCAAAAACCAAGTTTGTTTTAAAAAAAGAATACAAACTGTTTTACTGGCTGAACGTCTTATACGGCACAAGAAAGCAAATTTTTCTTACATTTGCTCCGTGGGTACTGGTAACGGTTTTTAACCAGAAAACGCAGGTTGTTGCCACCTTGCTCACCATAGGTGGTGTTATCGGCATAGGGTTCAAGCCGCTGCTCGGAAGACTCATAGACAGGCTGGGTGAAAAAATCATTCTGGCAGGAGAGGCTGTTGTACTCGTCTTTGTTTGTGCAGGATACGGATTCGGCAGGGAATTGTTCCCCGGATCAATAGGTTTGTATATAGCTTTCGGCTGCTATATTTCAGACCAGTTATTAATGTCTGTTAGCATGGCACGTGCCACATATTTTAAAAAAATTGCGGTTCATCCCGACGACGTGGCCCAGACTTTGACAATGTGCGTATCCATAGATCATGTGTTCTCAATTACGATAGCAGTGGCAAGCGGCATAATCTGGAAATTTTTCGGATACCAGTATGTTTTTCTGATGGGAGCTGCCATAGCAGTTATCAATTTTGTTTCTACGATGTTTATTAAAATTCCTTCGGGAGTCAAGGCGGAGGAAAACGAAAACATCGTGATAGAAAGTGTTTAAAATTGGCAAATCATAAAAAAATGGTTAATTTTTCATCCTGTCGGCAAAAAATTAAACCCTGTCACAGAGAATTTGTCATTAAATGTAAGCTGATAATAAAATTTCCCGGACAATTGTTTGTTTGGGATATTTTTTCCCCAAATTTTGGTAAAAAATTCAAAATTTTCAACTTCATTGTTTATTTTTTCAATCTCGGCCTTGTTTTCTTTTTTTTTCTTTTTGTTATACAGATTTTTAAAGTAATAATTAAAAAGCCATCTTATTATTATTGCAATACTGAATGCCATATGTGTATCTCCTATATGCTTGATTTTTCTATAGGTTAATTCATCAAAATATATATGAAGATGGCTCTTCCAGTATATATTTCGGTATTTTGAGAATTCGGGCGTTTCTTCTTCTGTAAAATGAATTTTTTTAAAGAAATTCAAAGACTTTTCAATTATATGAACAGCGGTTTCGGACAGGCTTTTTTTCATCTTTTTAGACAGTAATCTTATTTTCTTTTTTAACCGTCTGGGCATTACCAGATGAAAATCATGAATTTTGTTTTCGATTATTATTTCTTCCATTTCAAGCTCCTTTTATATATTAAACGCCTGAAACGCGGAATTCGTTTACAAATTTGGTGGAAAATAATGAAAAATAATCATTATTAATTATCCGGACAATTGTCTGTGCAGAAAAAATCAGTCGGATAATTCCATGTTTAGGATTTTCCTGATTGTCCTGTCTATCAAATGCGGGTCGATCGGCTTTACAAGCACTGCCTTCGCGCCGTTTATTAAGCATTCTTCCCTGCTTTTAAAATCAGAAAGTGATGTTATAACAATTATGGGAATTTCGTCGGCTATCCGTTTAATGACTTCAAACCCGCTTATCATGGGCATCATGAGATCAACCAGCATAATGTTAAAAAAGTCATGGCTGATTTTTTTTAATCCATCTTCGCCGTTGTATGACGCCTCAACAGAATAACCCATTAATTCCAGGCTTATCTTGTAAAGGCTTGAAATATCCTGATCGTCCTCGACAACCAGAACCTTGATTCCATTGGCAGGAATATTTGATGCGTTGTATTCTTTTAAAAGATCGGTTGTAATATTTTTTATTATTTCCCTGAAAGTCGGTATTTTT
>JBJKSS010000308.1:0-10056 GCA_046703745.1 Spirochaetota bacterium | reverse complement strand
AAAAATTTTAAACCTGACTTCAAATCTTGAAAATCTTGGCTTTATAAAACAAATCATCCGAGGGATAATAGAAAAAATCGGCAAGGCTCTTATTTATCAGGTTATCGGGACTTCTCGAAAACTGCCTTATATCATTTATGAGGGAATAAAGGTTTTCCCTTGATGCATCATAGAGTTCACTGAATTTGAACCCGTTGTAATAAAGATCCCTGTGCGTCCTGGTCGGGCTCGAATACAACAGTTCGGCCCTGCCTTTCAGTTTGTAAATTTTATCGCTGAATATAAACCCCTTGATCTCGGTTTCAAAGGCAACCGGTTTGTCAAACTCAAGTTTGTTTTCGGTCAAAATCCCGAAACCGCCCTGGCTGATGTTAACGCCTGTGCCGGTTATGCTGCTGCCGTATGAAACATTGAATTTGACATCATACCTGGGGGTTCTTCTTTTAATGTCAATCATATTTTTAACCTGCTTTTTTCCAATTAATTTGTATTAATCAATAATTGATTAATCAAATCCTGAAGTTCATTCTTGCCTTCTTCCTGAAATTCGATGAATTCAAAACCATTGTAGTATCTGCCGTTGTATGTTTTGCTTTTGATTGAAAAGAGGAGCCTTGCAATGCCGCTGATTTTATAATCCTTCTTCAGATTTCCCTCTTTTTTAACAATTATCTCAAAGGGGATTTCCTCGGCCGGAATTATTTCTTCATCAGTGAGAACTCCCAGGCCCTTTTTGCTGATATTAAGCCCGTCGCCTTCTATGTCATTGGAAAAAATTTTAAACCTGACTTCAAATCTTGAAAATCTTCTTCGTATGTCATCCATGATAAACTCATTATAAAACAGTTAAAATCAATATGCAATAAATTTCTGATTTTAGTCTGATATTTCAGGAAATTTGGCTGGTTTGCTTAACGATTCACTGAACGGCCTTTCAATATCGGCATTACCATGCTGTAATAATTCTATATCCATACCTACGTTAAAAATTTTTACCATAATTTCTCGCAGACTCAAAGTTCCGTTTGTCAAAAACGGATTGTTTGCATAAAACCTGTTTCTTGAATCAAGGAAACTGCCGCAGTGCTGGAACGAACAGGCAACAGGCAAAACGCCGCCTTCGAATTCCTTTTCATCATCGATGCCGGCCATCCTGATGAAATTTTTCGAACCATCAAACGGTTTGGTATTTATGAATATCTCCATCCCAGAACCGGCATTTATTGTTTTATCCGCATCAAGCATCGAGTAAAGGTTGCGAGCCGGGCTGAATAAGGTTGTGCGAAGTTTACCGGCCGGTCCCGCAAGATAATTATAAAGGCCGAACGAAGCGTTTGCCCCGTAAATTTCATCAAAGTTGACGGGATTTATCAAGAGCACTATTTCATTGAAATCATCCAATTTGATGCTTTTCATATGCGCCGGCTCCGTCATCAATTCACAGCCAAGATTATCCAGTCTTAACGAAACTTCCCTGTTGATGAGAATTATCCTTGTATCTTCTTTAACTGTATCGGACAGCCTGTTGATCGCAACAGGATGATTGTTTTCAATGTCACCGGCTATAACAACAAGCGATTTTCCAGTGAGGCCTTTTGTGAAAAAATCCATTTTCGGAAGCTTTTTTATTCCCGCAAATGCCTGGCAAAGGGTGCTCTGCGAATAATAATTTGCAAGCTTCCAGTTCATTTTTGATGCAGCTGCCTTCATGGCCTCGTAATCCTCTGCGCTTAAATCCGGCGAAGGGTAAACAACGGCTTCGGCGGTCTTTTTTAAAACTTCATAATCGGCATCAAAATCCATGACCCTTGCCGGAAAATCGAACCTGCCTTTTTTACATAGGTAATCCGGCCGCTCGTGTATTTCATAAATAGAGTCTTCGAGTGTTTCAACCGTATTGTCGCATGCAATGCTGCAATGGAAACAGCTGGAATCCGTAAGCTTGCCCCTTATCGGGAAACGCTTGTCCTTCATCGCTTTAGGCGTAATTGCGCCCACCGGACAACCGGAAATACAGAGTCCGCATGATATGCAGTCCGTTGCAGAGAGTTTTTCATTGTAAGCCGGGCCGACAATCGTGGAGAATCCCCTGTTGATGAAGCCGTATACACCGATATTGACCTTCTCCTTGCAGAGGTTTATGCACCTCCCGCAGAGTATGCATTTTTCGGGCTCCCTGTAGATAAACCCGTGTGAATTGTCATCCTCGAACCTGTTTAGTTCCCCGGCGTAATGGTTTTCCCTTGCGCCGTACTCTGTGGAATAATTTTTGAGACTGCACTGGTACACATCCATACATCCGCATTCGAGGCAGCGGTTTGATTCTGCCAGGGCTTGATCCGCTGTATAGACATCCTCTATTTCATCAAAGCTTTTCTTGCGGATCCCAGCCGGCAAGACATCGGGCATTTCCCTGCCCTGCTTCTCCCATTTTGCGAAATACTCTTCGGTTAATTCGCTTAACTCGTCTTTTGTGCTGACGAATTCCTTGATCGGCTCTACCTTTTCACCATTGATATATTTTAAAATCGACTGGCAGGCTTTTTTCCCGGTGCCGAGCGCCTCGACAACCGTTGCGGGTCCGAGCGCATAGTCGCCGGCCGTAAAAACGTAATCTATTTCGGTCTGCATCGTATCTTTATTGTAATTTATCCATTTGCCGTTTTTGACGAGCTTTTCTTTATAATCTCCTAGACATGAATAATCCGGTGCCTGGCCGACTGCAGATATTATGTAATCGAAATTAACACAGCAGTTTGAGCCGGCGACGGGTTTTGGCGATCTCCTGCCTGAAGCGTCCGGTTCGCCAAGCTCCATCGTGACGCATTCCATGCCTGTGAGCTTGCTGCACTCAGCATTGATCTTCACCGGTGCATTCAAAAACTGGAATTTTATTCCTTCTTCCTCGGCCTCGATTATCTCAATCTCGTTGGCCGGCATTTCATCACGGGTTCTCCTGTAGACGATTATAACCTCGTCTGCGCCGCACCGCACGGCCGAGCGTGCACAGTCGAACGCAGTGTTGCCGCCTCCGACAATCGCCACCCTGCCCTTCAGTTTTATATCCTTGCCTTCATTTAATTCTTCAAGGAATTTTATGCCGTCGTAAACGCATTCAACGTCTTCATTCTCTACATCGAGTTTCCTCGATTTCCATGCGCCCATTGCGAGGAGCACAGCGTCAAAACCCTGTTTTTCAAGATCGTCTATAGTAAAATCCTTACCCAGTCGCTTGTTGTAATTAACAATTACCCCGAGGCCGGTGATGAGACTGATTTCCTTTGCCACGATTTCCTTGGGGAGCCTGTATTCAGGTATGCCGTAGACAAGCATGCCGCCAGCAAGGGGTTTTGACTCGAATATTTCAACCCTGACGCCCTCGCGTGCAAGGTAATATGCGCACGAGAGCCCTGCGGGTCCGCCGCCTACAATTGCAACTTTTTTGCCGGTTTGGGGCTTTAACTCCGGGCTGTAGGGTTTATCCTGTGAAAGATCGATGTCCGCGACAAAACGCTTGAGATAATCTATGCCGACGGATTTATCTACAAACTGCCGCCTGCATTTGTCCTCGCAGAATTTCGGACAGACCCTGCCTATGGATGCGGGAAGCGGGATCGTCTCCTTTACAAGTTTTATTGCATCGGCATATTTGCCGTTTGCAATGAGCCCCACATAACCCTGCACGTCGCAGCCGGCCGGACATGCAAGTTTGCACGGCGCATGGCAGTCACCGTAATGGTTCGAGAGAATCAGCTCAAGCGCCGCTTTCCTTGCTTCCATTACCTTTGCCGTGTTTGTGCTTATCTCCATCCCGGCAGTAACAAATGTCGAACATGATGGAACAAGGGTCTTCGCACCCTTGACCTCGACCACGCAGAGGAAACAGCTCGTGATCGGCTTCAACCTCGGATCCTTGCACAATGTCGGTATTTCTATGGAATTATTTTTTGCAAGTTCCAGTATCGTTATATTGTCCTCTGTCGTAACCTTGCTGCCGTTTAAAAGTACTTCTATATTAGCCATTATTCCTATTTCCTTAAAATTGCATCGAACCTGCATGCCCTGTAGCAGGCGCCGCATTTAATGCATTTTGATTTATCTAATTTATGTATGTTCTTGATTTCTCCGGAAATCGCATTCACCGGGCATGCCTTTTTGCAGGCACCGCAGCCCGTACATTTTTCCGGGATGATGTCGAAGCATATCAATGCCGCGCATGAACCTGCGGGACATTTTTTGTCCTGTATGTGCGCAATGTATTCGTCATGAAAATATCTTAAAGTGGTCAAAACAGGGTTGGGCGCAGTCTGGCCAAGTGCGCATAACGACGAAGACCGTATCTTTGATGCAAGATCGTTCAAGAGATCGAGGTCTTCCATTTTACCATTGCCCTCGGTGATCCTTTCGAGTATTTCAAGCATTCTCTTGGTGCCTATGCGGCAGAATGTGCATTTGCCGCATGATTCATTCTGCGTGAACCTGAGGAAATATTTGGCCATGTCAACCATGCATGTGTCCTCGTCCACAACGATCATTCCGCCGGAGCCGACGATTGCGCCGGTTGCGATCAGCTCCTCGTAATCGACCCTTGTGGAAAGAAGGTTTGCGGGTATGCAGCCGCCTGACGGCCCCCCCATCTGGACAGCCTTGATTTTCCTGTCGCCCTGTATGCCGCCGCCGATCTCGAATATTACCTTCTCAAGGCTCATGCCCATCTCGACTTCGATTAAACCGCCATTCCTGATCTTGCCGGCCAGGGCGAATACCTTCGTGCCCCTTGATTTGTTATAGCCGTATTTATTGTATGCTTCGGCGCCGTTTAAAATTATCCACGCCACGTTTGCGAATGTCTCTACGTTGTTTATGTTTGTCGGTTTGCCCCATATACCGCTTTTTGCGGGGAACGGCGGCCTTATCCTCGGCATGCCCCTCCTGCCTTCGATCGAAGCCATGAGAGCAGTCTCTTCGCCGCATACGAATGCACCGGCCCCTTCCTTGATATGAAGCTCGAAATTAAAATCAGAGCCCAGAATATTTTTACCCAAAAACCCGCGTTTTGTCGCCTCATCGATTGCGATTTTAAGACGCTTTATTGCAAGGGGGTATTCCGCCCTGCAATATATGTAACCTTCGTCCGCTCCTGTTGCCAGGCCGCAGATCAGCATTCCCTCTATTACGGAGTGCGGGTCACCCTCAAGCACGGACCTGTCCATGAATGCACCGGGGTCCCCCTCGTCAGCATTGCACACAACGTATTTTTTATCGTTTGATTCCTGCTTTGTAAACTGCCAATTCATGCCCGTGAGGAATCCCGCTCCGCCCCTTCCCCTAAACCCGGAGTCCTTAACCGTCTTTATTATTTCATCCCGGGACATGGCGAGGGCCTTTTTAAGCGCCTCGTAACCCTTTCTGCCCAGATAGTCTTCGATGTTCTCGGGATCGATGGTTCCTGCATTCCTCAGGACTATCCTTGTCTGATTTTTGAACAAATCATCGTCCTGTTGATCCACAGAACTCCTGCCGATCAGAAATTTTTCAAGCGGTTTTTTGTTAACGGAAAGTTCATTGAAAATCATCCCGGCAATCCTGTCATTTACATTACCGTACACGAACTTTTCGTTCCCGCAATAAACCTCGACGACCGGCTCCCTTGAGCAGAGGCCGATGCACCCGGTTTCCATGATTTTTATTTCTGGATTGCCATTTGACAATTCAACAAGTTTCTGTAAAACGGTCTGGGCCCCGGCCGCATTGCCGCACGTTGCCGTACCGACGGTTATCTTTATCATTTTCAGCCTTTTATTTGTAATTAAGCCCGCACATTCATTTCAACCGGTTTTCATCATCGGTGAAAATGCATTTTTTTGATCAATTTGATATTTTAAAATTGTTTCTTTTAATAACAAGTCAAATTGAATGCGGGATTTAATATATTTATATTATTTTTTGATACGGAATGCAACGATATTTTTAAAGTTTACAACCTGCCATAACATTAAAAAAACGATTTTTTCCATATCGAATAATATGTTTGACTTATTACAGTTAATGGTTATATACTGGAAACAACGGGGTTGACTTGTACCGAGCGTAGCCGAGGTGAACCCCTTGTTTCCAAGGAGGTTTAATTATGGGTGAAATGGCATCAAGATCGGAGCTTATCAAACTGGCACTGACAGCAATATTGGGTATAGCAGGGGGCATCATAATACTGGTAATAGGAAATCTCAATTTCATCGCGGGGCTCATACTGGGGATCATAATCCTTTTTGCCGGCATGATAATACTCGCATCAGGGAAAAACAGACTGACCGGACTGATCACAACCGGATCGGGCATCTTTCTGCTGGTTTCATATATACCGCTCCTGGGCAGTCTTGCAAAGGGATTGATAATACTAAGCGGGATCATACTGCTGATCGCAGGTGCAATAGCTGCGTTCCTGTTCATCAAAAATTTTATCAGCAGGGTTTGAAAAAAACAGCCTGATTACGAATTTAATCAAACGGGTGATGCGATGTTTTTTATTTTTAAAAAAAACAGGATTTTGTATGAACAAATTTCTGAATACATAGATTTCATCGGGAGGGTCGGGGAGAATTTTGAAAAACTGGTAAAGCATTACCTCAAAAACGGCATCGATGCGAAATTCGAGGTGCAGATGGAAATCACCGAAAAGGAAGAGGCAAAGGCGGATGATCTTCTTGCACTGATAAAGATCAACCTTTTAAAAAACTCGCTTCTCCCAGAATCAAGGGAGGACATCCTTATACTGCTTGACAGGGTCGACGACATAATCGATGCGATGAACCATTCCGGGCAGTTCATATTTTCGCACAACCTCAAGGCGCCGGCTTTCATCAGGGATGACCTGAAGGAGCTGGTCAAACTTTCAATCAAGTCGACCGAAGTTGTCCGGGAACTTATCAGGAACCTTTTCACAAAACAGAAAGAAATATTCGACGACACCGAAAAAATCAACAACTTCGAGTCGGTTTGTGATTCCCTTCAATTGAAGATGATAAAAAGCATATTTGATTCCAAGATAGACGGATGCGGCAGGATATTGCTGAGGGACCTCACGAGGGAAATCGGATCGATCACAGATTTATGTGAAAATGTCGGCGACATAATAACCATTTTAAACATAAAAAGGGCTGTCTGATGTATTTCTTTTTGGCCGGAGGGATATTCCTCGGATGGGCGCTCGGAGCAGGCGACACGGCCAACCTGTTTGGTACGGCTGTTTCATCAAAAATGGTCAAATACTATCATGCCGTGATCCTTACGGCAGTTTTTGTAATAATCGGTGCCTGCCTACAGGGACAGCAGGGAATGAATACACTCTCCGGCCTCACAACGCAATCCATCCGCACTGCATTCATCACGACTCTAGCCGCAGCGATCACAATAACGATCATGGTAATTCTCAGGCTGCCCATAAGCACATCACAGGCGGTTATAGGGGCCATAATCGGCATCAGCATAATGCAGCAAAACATAAGGTTTGATACACTGGCAAAGGTTTTGATCTGCTGGGTATGCACGCCGTTAAGCGGCTTTGTCCTGACATTCCTGTTATTTCACCTTCTTTCATGGATATTCGGGCTTGTAAGGCCCAATATATTCACCGCGGACTCCGTTTTGAAAATAGGGCTGATAGCCGCGGGGTGCTACGGAGCTTATGCACTTGGTGCAAATAATGTCGCCAATGTCACCGGAGTGTTCGTCGGCAACCTGCTTACTCCAGCGGAAGCCGTGCTGATCGGGGGGGCAAGCATTGCTCTTGGCACTCTCACGTTCGGCAAGGTACTCATAGATTCTGTGGGAAAATCAATAGTAAGGCTCGATGCGTTTTCAGCATTCGCAGCAGCATTGTCACAGGCACTCACCGTGCATATTTTTGCGTTCCTCGGCGTGCCGGTGTCCACATCCCAGGCAATAATAGGCTGCATCACGGCAATAGGTTTTATCAAGGGAATACAAACTATACATTACGCCAGTCTTTTCAGGGTGGCAACCGGATGGATAGTTGTGCCTGTAATTTCGGCGGTGCTTTCGATAGTGATCTACGTATTGTTCCACCTGAAATACATTCCCTGAAATTTCATTTGATATTTAAAGAATAAATTATTAGAATGTTATCAGCCGGTGCAGCGAAAAAACCGGTAATAAAAAAGCCATATTTATCGATAATAAAGTATATACTATCATTAAAGGCGAACGATCATGTATAACTATAAAGAAAAAACGCTGCTCATAATTGGCGCCGGTCTCCTGCAGGTTCCGGCCATAACAATAGCCAATGAACTTGGCCTTACAACCGTTGTAACGGATTACAATGCCGATGCCGCGGGAATGAAAATTGCCGACTATCCGGTAATCATGTCTACACGGGACATCGACGGTACGGTTCGTATAATCAGGGAATTCAACAAAAAAATAAAAATAAACGGCGTAATCACGGTCGGCACCGATGCGTCGATGACGGTCAGCGCGGTTGCCAATGCCCTGGGCCTTCCGGGAATAGAGTTTGAGAATGCAAGGGCCGCGAGCAACAAGCTCAAGATGCGCGAGCGCTTTGAAAAATTCGGGGTACCCAGCCCCAAATACTACAAGTGCTGGAGCCTCAAGGATCTTATAAACATATCAAACATATTAAATTACCCGATGGTAATCAAACCTTCGGACAACATGGGCGCACGCGGGGTGATGAAGATCGAGAATGAATCAATGCTCGAAATGGCATTCTCCAATGCAAAGAACGCAAGTCCGTCAGGCGAGCTCATTGTTGAAGAATACATGAAGGGCGATGAACTTTCCATTGACGCTTTGGTTCACAACAATGAAATACATATTACAGGAATCGCCGACAGGATAATAGAGCGGGAGCCCTATTTCATAGAGCTGGGTCATGTGATGCCGTCCAGCCTCCCGCAGGAAAAACTTGACAACGCCGTTGATGTATTCAAAAAAGGCATAAGGGCACTGGGCATAAACATAGGCGCAGCGAAAGGCGACATAAAGGTCACCAAAGACGGCGCAAAGATCGGCGAGATCGCCGCAAGGCTATCCGGCGGCTTCATGTCTGCATATACATATCCTTATTCATCCGGAGTCAACCTCATACACAATGCAATCGACGTGGCGCTGGGTTTCCCGCCGCACAATCTTGTCCCGACAGCAAACAGGGTTTCAATAGAAAAGGCCATAATCCCTGCGCCGGGGATCGTGAAGGAAATAACCGGGCTGGAGGATATACAATCAATACCCGGGGTTAAAAATTTGTTCCTCCATGTTGAGGTCGGCGACGAAGTGAAGGAACCGAAGAGCAATGTTGAAAAGGCCGGAAACTTCATAGTCGTTAAAGATACACGGGAAGAGGCATGGAACACCGTACGTGAAGTTGAAAAGACCATCAAAATCATAACTGAGCCGGACGGCATAGTTTCCTGGGCAGAGGTAAAGCGCCGTGCCAGGGAAAAATTCAACAGGGCATGCTTTGTCTGCGAGGAATGCAACGGTGTGGAATGCAGGGGCAAATTTCCAGGCATGGGCGGTGCAGGCAACGGCAATTCATTCATCAGGAATTACAGGGACCTGGGCAGGATACTGATCAGGACAAAGAATATACACAACGTCGCAAATGCAGATACACAGGCCGACTTTTTCGGCATCAGGCTTGACCTGCCCCTCATCGCAGCGCCCGTAACAGGCTGCGACGTCAATCTCGGCGGCATGGTGAGCGAGCTCGAATACGACATCGAGCTGGTCAACGGATGCAGGGATTCGGGCATTATCGGTTTTGTCGGAGACGGCGCGCCGGATGAATTGTACAAGATCGGCCTCGAGTCGATCAGAAAGGCAAACGGTTTCGGCGGAATAATCTTCAAGCCCAGGGCCAGCCAGGATGACATTCTGAAACGCATCAGGGCAGCAAATGAAGCAGGCGCAAAATTCATCGGTATTGATATAGATGCCGCGGGTTTCGGTACCATGGAAATTTTCAACCAGAGATCAGAGCCCAAAACCATCGAGCAGTTAAGGGAGCTATCC
>JBJKSS010000307.1:0-5875 GCA_046703745.1 Spirochaetota bacterium | reverse complement strand
CCCACACTCCCTGTTTGAATGGCCGGTCAACCCCCGGCAATCGTCAGCACTGATATTTAACAAATTATTTTAATCGTAAGCCATGGTGGAATACTGCCCTGACTTTGCAGACAGACCTTTAAAACTTGTTTGTTTAAATAAAAAACCTCTTTATATAAATTTATATCCCAAATGCGATTAATTGTCAAATTAATATAAATTTTGGAAATAATATAGGTATAATTTTAAATCATGCCGGGTCTGTCCCCTGTAAAAATTTTTGAAAGCACAACATCGCCGATTCTGGCTCTAAATAAAGGTTAATCACTTCCTGGAAATATACTGATTGTTTTTAATAAAAAAGCGCCACGGCAGATGTACAGATTTTTTTATTCCTATCCTTTGCGAAATTCCAATTTCTTCTTCTTTCAGTTTTTTGCTGCCCAGAATAAAAATTTCATCTCCTGTAAGATCGATCCCGTAATGCTTTTTTGTAATTGAAAAAGCCTGGCAGACTTTTCCCGGTCCGTTTGTCAGATTAAATTTCTCTTTTTCATTTCTTAATTCCCTGCCGAACCGGTTTTTAATCATAATGTCCATGCCATCGATTGGTTCGACGGCCCGGATCAAAACAGCGGTACCCTTGCCGCTTGTTCCTGTCACTACATTGCAGCAAAAATGATTTCCGTAAGTAAAATAAACATAAAAAAATCCGCCTTCACCGAACATAATCTCATTTCTTTTTGTTTTTCCCGTAAAGGTATGCGCCGCTTCATCAATATCGCCATCGTAGGCTTCAACCTCTACAATTTTCCCTGACAGGACAATTCCATTTTCATTCTTGACAAAAATTTTTCCGAGTAATTCTCTGGCAACTGTTAATACATCGCGGGTATAAAATTTTCCTGGAAGTTTTTTGTTACCGGCAAACTGCATAATTATTAAAATATACTATAAATAATATAAAAGCGAAATAAATAAGCTGGCACCATCATAATTATTCACCAAAAAACAATTAATACAATTGTCAGCAAAATTTTTAAAATAATGATTGACAAACACTCGAACAATTTGTACATTTGTTTGAATGTTTTATTGTTTGAGGTGATTATGGAACAGGATGACAAAAAGCTCGAAATCCTTAAATCCGCCGGTGAATGTTTCGCCAGGTACGGATATGAAAAAACAACGCTTGACGATATAGGCAAGCCCGTGGGACTTAACAAGGCCTCCCTGTATCACTATTATAAAAACAAGGAATCAATCTTCGTAGAAGTGATCTCTTCGGAAGCGGCTTCATTCCTCGGCACACTTAAAGAAAAAATCGCCGGCATAAAGGATTGCCAGAAAAAAATTTTCACATATCTCGATGGAAGGTTCGAGTATATCCAGAAGGCGATCAATCTGAACAAACTCTCATTCGAGACGGCATCAAAACACAAAGCGTTATTCGCAGAGCTTCTTGAAAATATTTTCAAAATGGAAACCGGAGTTATCTCGGAGATTCTCGATGACTGCAAAAAAAACGGTATTATAGCAGATGATTGCGATACGAACCGTACAGCCGGGGCGATACTTACCATGTCCGATGCGATAAAGACAAAGACCTTCAAATGTTCGGAATGGAATTTCAATGAGAATACTTTTGACTATTCACTGATAAGGGAAGAAGTCAAGTTTTCGGTTTCGCTTATTTTAAACGGTATCAGGAAATGATGTTCTATATTGTCAACAGCGGCGGTAATTATTCTCCGGACAACATCTCATCATATTTCAAAAAAAACCTTAACCCGAAAAACAAAAAGTTGAATGCCGGTTTCAGGATAGTAATGCCAAGTAATTATATAAAAATATATGACAGGCAGGCAACGGATCAAATAAACAGACTGATAGACCGGTCAAAAGCCGATCTCGAGGCAATTTCGGGGATCATTAAAAACAATCGTGATTCTGTTAAAAAGGGCAGGTTGCCTTTCATTGCCGGGGTAATGAACAGCATGTGGCAAAGCAAGGTAAGCAATACGGATAAAAATTTTTACAGTGATAATAAATGCAATTCATGCGACACTTGTGCCAGGGCATGCCCTGTGAATAATATAAA
Source organism: Spirochaetota bacterium (assembly GCA_046703745.1). GTDB lineage: Bacteria > Spirochaetota > GWE2-31-10 > GWE2-31-10 > JAFGQB01 > CAZHHK01. The sequence continues at coordinate 3,795 of JBJKSS010000307.1, read as the reverse complement.
GATTTTATCGGGAAAGCCCGATTGGTCACATAAATGCGAGGAATGCTTTGCCTGCATAAGCTATTGTCCGCAAAAATCCATTCAATGCGGCAGAAAAACAATCCTGCGTGACAGATATCGAAATCCCGAAATATCGTTTAACGAAATTGCAGGTCAAAAAGGAATCGTAAAATGAAAACAGCCATCTACTATTTTTCAGGTACAGGCAATTCATTTATAAATCAAAAAGCATTAATAGGAGCAAAAAAATGAAAACAGGCAAGTTCATAACCGATATCATCAAATCAAGAATTTCGGTTAGAAATTACCAGAGCAGCCCGCTTGACGAAAACACAAAATCAAAAATTGAAAATTTTTTCAATGAATGCGGCAGCGGCCCGTTCGGCGGCAGAGTGAGGTTTGTACTCACCGAAAATAAGACCATAGCCGGCAAGATAATCGGCACGTACGGGATGATAACAGGCGCCGAAAATTATATCGCCGGGGCTATAAAAGAGTCGAAGAGGGACCTTGAAGATTTCGGCTATGCAATGGAAAAACTCATACTTCTCATCACCGAAGGCGGCCTCGGCACGTGCTGGCTGGGCGGAGCTATAGACCGGAAAGAATTCAAAGGGCTTATTAATCTCAGGGATGACGAGATAATCCCCGCCGCAACACCTGTCGGTCATTTTTACAAGAGCAGGAACATTCGCGAAAAAATTGTAAGATGGGTCATCAACGCAAAAAAAAGGAAACCATGGAGTGAAATGTTTTTCAACACTCAATACAACGTGCCGCTTGCGGAGAATGAAGCCGGTAAGTACAAAGTTCCCGTAGAAATGGTGCGGCTCGCCCCGTCCGCTTCCAACAAGCAGCCATGGAGGATAATCAAAGAAAACAACTCATGGCACTTTTACCTTGAAAGAAACGCAGCTTACCAGATCCGTATGAAAGCCATAGGATTCGACCTTCAGCGTGTTGACATGGGCATAGCCCTCTGCCATTTCGAGCTTACTTGCAACGAACTTGGTTTAAAGGGCAAATGGAAGTTATGCGATGTAAAGCACATAGTTGTACCGGATAACGCCGAGTACATAACAAGCTGGGTCGAAGACTGACCATTAAATCATGCGGTCAATGCCGGGCTTTTGGCTCTTCTCCTCAGGCTGTCCTTGAGGATGATTTTCCTCAAGCGTATCGACTGCGGGGTTACTTCCACAAGCTCGTCGTCATTTATGTATGAAAGGCATTTTTCAAGCGTCAGTTGAATGGGAGGGGTGAGGATGATGTTTTCATCCGAGCCCGATGCCCTCAAATTGGTGAGCTTTTTAGTCTTGCCGGGGTTGACGACAAGATCATTATCCTTTGCATGTTCACCGACAATTTGCCCTTCGTAAACCTTGACCTGGGGACCGAAAAACAGCTTGCCCCTTTCCTGAAGGTAATACAGGGCGTAAGCAACAGTGGTGCAGTTTTCCATTGAGATTAAAACGCCATTGACCCTGTTTTTGATTTCACCGACGAATATGTCATATTCAGAAAAAACATAGTTCATGACACCCATGCCGCGCGTAATGGACAAAAATTCCGACTTGAATCCGAGAAGGCCGCGGGTCGGTATCTTGTAGACCATTCTCGCAATGCCATGTTCCTGCGTCATCTCGAGTATTATTCCCTTGCGGGAAGCGAGTTTCTCGATGACATTGCCCATGTATTCCTCGTCAACATCAACGGTTAACTCTTCATAGGGCTCACATTTTTTGCCGTCTATGAGCCTGTAAATTACTTCCGGCCTCGTGATCTGGAACTCATATCCTTCCCTTCTCATTTTTTCTATGAGGATCGAAAGATGGAGCTCTCCCCTTCCAGACACCTTGTAGCCCGTTGCTTCCTGGAGCTCCTCGACCTGGAGCGCAACATCGGACAACGTTTCCTTGAAGAGCCTTTCCCTTATGTGCCTCGAAGTTACGAATTTCCCTTCCTGCCCGGCAAACGGCGAGTCATTGGGAATGAAGTTCATGCTTACTGTAGGGGGATCGACCTTTATCGAAGGAAGCGGCATCGGGTTCTTCGGATCTGTTAAAGTTTCGCCTATCGTCAAATCTTCCATGCCTGCAACGGCGATTATTTCACCTACCGAGGCCACATCCGTGTCAATCATGCTGGTGCCTTCAAACCTGTATATCTTGGTGATCCTTGCAGGGGCTATCACCTCATTCTCCTTGCACACGACTATTTCCTTGTTGATGCCCAGCTGGCCCGAAGTGATCTTGCCCACGCCGAGCCTTCCCAGAAACGGCGAATAACTAATCGAACTGACAAGCAGTTGAAGCGGGCCGTTGACATCGCCTTTGGGTGAAGGAATGAAATCTGTTATTTTGTCAAATAAAGCAATCATGTTGTCAGTTTTGACATTAAAGTCATTCGTCGCATAACCGTTTCTTGCAGAAGCATAGATTATTGGAAAATCGAGAAGATGTTCCGGTGCGTTCAACTTTATGAAAAGCTCGAAAACTTTTTCGTGCGTCCAGTGACACCTTGCAGCAGGTTTGTCTATTTTGTTTATTACTACCAATATTGGAAGGTCCAACGCCAGCGCCTTTTTCAAAACGTAATAGGTCTGGGGCATCGGCCCCTCGGCTGCATCCACGAGAAGAAGCGCTCCGTCAACCATGTTGAGTATCCTCTCGACCTGGCCGCCGAAATCGGCGTGGCCCGGAGTGTCGACTATATTTATGAAAAAGTCTTTATACCTGAAAGAGCCGTTTTTCGAAGTGATCGTGATGCCCCTCTCCTTCTCAAGGTCCATCGAGTCCATAACCCTTTCATCGATGTTCTGGTTTTGTCTGAACATGCCGCTCTGTTTGAAGAGCTCGTCAACTAGGGTGGTTTTTCCGTGATCGACATGAGCGATTATCGCTATGTTCCTTATTTTTTCCTGGATCATTCCTTGTCCTGTAAAATTAAAAAGATTTTGACTATTTTGTATAGCGGTTAATTTTTCCGGTTAGATAAGCTTGTAAAGTTATCAAGTCAATTTTTGATGTATTATACAATATTTTCATAAAAACATCAAGATATTATCTAATTTTCAATGGTTCAACTTGAATAGAAGCTGTTCAACAGGCTCCCTTATTGCAAGAAAACATTTTATTTATACCAATGACAATTGCTGTATGGAATGATATAATCGGTGCCGGCCTTTCATAAAAAAAGACAATTTACTGCTCATCAAGGCAAGGGGAATTTTAAAATGGGAGTATTAATAATAGGCATTGCGCGCGGGTTGACTGATGTGGAAATCCTGCCTGCATTCGAAGCGGCAATCGACGGCGGGATCGTCAATCTGGAAATAACGATGAACACCCCGAATGCCTTAAAACTGATTAAAGAAGCACATGAGGAATTCAAAAACAGGGCCAAAATCGGAGCGGGCACCGTTTTGACGATGAAAGACATGCATGATGCGGTAAAGGCAGGCGCCGAGTTTATCGTATCTCCTGTTGTCGATGTAAATTTGATAAAATTCTGCAAAAACCACGGAATACCGGTTTTCCCGGGCGCCTTGACCCCAACCGAGATTCATACTGCATGGGAAGCCGGTGCCACGATGGTAAAGGTTTTTCCGGTGGGCAGGCTCGGAGGTCCGGATTACATAAAAGACCTTAAAGGCCCTCTTGATAAAATAAAGCTTCTAGCCTGCTCGGGCGTCACACCGGACAATTTGAAGCAATACATTCAAGCCGGGGCGGAAGGTATAGCCATTGGAAACCGGCTTTTCAACAGGCAGGCTATAAAAGAAAAAAACTTCGG
>JBJKSS010000306.1:0-5105 GCA_046703745.1 Spirochaetota bacterium | reverse complement strand
TAGCTTCTTCCATTTTTCAATAAATCCCGTGTTTTTAAAATGCATAATCTTTTTGTTGATCGCGTCTCGTATGCCCCTGATATCCGAAAAATCCGTGCGCCTGTCGAATTCATCGCCGCCAAGATTTTTAATGATGCGTGATGCCTTGAAGTAGGAAATTTTTTTGAACCTGTTGGTTTCATATTTGCCAAGATCATCAAGTTGTTTTTCAAGCTCTTCCTTGTTCAATTTATACCACCTTTTCACAATAATAATAAAATTCCGGCAAAAAATGAATTTTTATATTTTTTTTTAATTTTTATTTTACTGTTGAAATTTCAGGCTATTTAAACTATTATTTAATCGTTATACGGAATATTTTAAAAATGAGGGTTAATTTATGGCAGCCAAAAGTAAAACAAGTAATAATGTAAAACCCGTGGACAAAAAACTGGAAAAGCTGGTTAATGCAAAAAACCCGGCCGAGTACATCGATCTTTGCGTCAAATCCAGCCTGACAACCGGTGACAAAAGAGTAGCGACTAAAATATGGCTCAACAAAACCAAATTCACCATTAAAGACATTGAGTTTGCCAGGAACCGCCACCCGTACTGGAAAAAGAAGAAATCGAAAAATTCCTACGAGAGGAACAAGCAGAGATTAAAAGAATTCGATTACAGCAGCGGGGTTTCAAAAAAATGGGACAATAAGGAACTTGACAAATTCATGGCCCTCAATGATTCATATAAGGATTGGGAGCTGGCCAAACATTTTAACAGGAGCATACCTTCCATCCAGTACATAAGGCGCTGCATTTCTCTTGCAAAAAAAATACTCCTAAAACAGAAGCTGTCTGTTACAAAAAAACGAATACTCGAGCTCATCACCCATTCCGAAAAATTCCTTGAAAAAAAGCTTTTGCTGAAAAAGAAGTGATAGAAATCTCTCAGGTTAATCAACTAATCTGCGGGCTTGTAATCCGGACAGATATATCGTCTTAACTTTTTGGTATAAGTTAACTGGAATATTTTCCTTACATAAGGCACCTGTTCGAGAATGAACATTATCTTGTCCAGCAGGTAAACCAGCATAAAATATAAAATGAAATACACAATAATCGCTGAAATGAAGAATCCCGGATTGCCCTTTAATATCCCGGCCGCCGCTTCGGTCAATGCCCCGAGAAACAGATTATACAATCTGCCGTAAAATGCTGTCATGGCACCGAGCAATGCAAAACCGGCTGCAAAGAGCAAAAAAACATGGGCTATTGAAATGTTAATTGCTTTTTCTGGACACAAATTAAAACAGCAAAAACAGCCCTCGCAGTTCCAGTTCCATCCGGGTTTTTTGTTGAACATCCTGATTGCATTCACCGGGCAGGCCTTCACGCAGGCGCCGCAGCCTGTACAGTCATCATCAGCGGAATAAAACTTGCCGAAATGCCGTCTGCCAAAATGCCTGAAGACAAACCCGAAACTCATGGAGATTATACTTTCAAAAAAATTATATTTTTTGATGCTGATTTCAAAACCTGACATCCTGACCGCAAAATTTCTGATCTTTTCATCGGCGGCCCTGATTATTTCTTCGGAAACATCATCCGGCACGGCATTTGCCAGAATAGTAATGTTTTCAGGATAACCCGCGGCTCCGGTAAAGAAAACATCAAAATTTTTTCTTTTCAATATTGCAGCAACATGTGCCGGGCCATTGCCTTCGTACCCGGTATTTATGCCGCCTTTAAGGTTGGCCATGCCGTGGTTTGCTATTATGGCCGTTTTAACACCCGATTCGTTCCTGAGACTCTTTATGTATTTGGCGAAAGCATGGGGAAAACTCAAGGCATAAACAGGATAAATAAAAACATGAAGATCAGCAGTCAAATCCTTTTGGCTGTTTTTGCCTTTTATACGAACGGTTTCTACTTCCCATTTCATTTTTGAAAATTCATCACCGAGTATTCTTACGGCATGAGCTGTATTGCCTGTGCCGGTAAAATAATGTATTAAAATTTTTTTCATTGCCGGATTTATTATAATCTGAAAGCCAGAGACAGGTCAATATCATTATTGTTGAACCCGTCAAAACTTATGTCGGGCATTATGCCCAGTCTTTGCCTTAATTTTTCATTGTAATTCTCAGCGGCACTTTTGATGGATTGATCGCTGTATTTATACCTGTATAAAACCGAAAACATCACAATAAGGTCGATCAATAATCCGAGAAACGATGCGCATACAAGAGCGATCCCCACGTTGCCCGTTATGTAATATTCATTGAATATCTGGTTGTTATTTGTCTGCCGTGTAATAAAAATAATTGTCGGTATTAATAAGAGCACGGTGACACCTCCGAAGATGCATGCCGTTGTTATGCCCGCGATTTTTGTGTTTTTTATTTTACTGTTTAATTTTAACAAATTGGGATCGTTGGTGATATTTAAAAATTCCTGGAAAGTGATGGGCTCTTTGCCTTTCTTGAAATAAAACACCTTGGTGTTTGCAGGGTAAAGCGGATCGAATTTCTCCTTGAAGTCGAAAGTAATTTTTTCATTATCGTATTCTTTCAGTTTTTCCTCATTGCTTAACCCGTGTCTGTCAGCGAATTTTAAATCTTTCCTGAATTCACTGGAAAAAAGAGCCGTATTTGCGGTCAAAATTAATAAGCTTATAAAAAGCGGTAAAATGATATTCTTCAATTAAACACCTCGTTTAATAATTTTTATATAAGCCATGTTTTAATTTTTTTTCATCCCATGGATTTATTTTGTCATCCCAGTTTAAACCCATCATCCCGGCGAAATGTACGGTTGCACCCCTCAACCTGTTGGAAAATGTTGTCGGATATAATGTCAGTTTTGACCCGGGCTTCAGGAAGGCAGCGTCGTGTATTCTCATCAGGTTGGCCGAATAATAAAAATATACGGCTGATTTCCCGTCATAAATTAAATAGGTAAGTATTTTGTATTCTTCCCTGCTGCAGATGTTGAAAATAAATTTTGAAATTTTATCTTCGCAGGTATTAATCAATATAAAATTGTCATTTTCATTGTAAAGATCGCTTTTAAAAGTAAGCGTGCCGAAAATGTTGTCTTTCTGCACAAAATAACTTGTTGTTACAGCCGGTATTGTTAATGATGAAACATCGTTTGTACGTGATTTATCATCGGGCGATTTGATCCTGTAGCTGTCCACTATCAGGTCTTTAACTTCCTGGACCCGGCGCGAATAATATTTCATCCCCTTCAATTTTGAGAATGCAATAAGGTTGTTGTACAATGCAAGTTTGGAATCATTATCAAGTTTGTATGGAATGAATGCCTTTTCATCCGTAACCATTTCATATTGGGAAAAATCTTCCTTCAAGAAAGACGGCCTGGGCACGACAATATTGAGGTCGGTATTTTCATCAACAGCATCATTTTTTATGTACATCCTGGTGATTATCTCTCCGGATTTTAACCTTGAAATGTCTTTTGGTGTAAATACATCTTCAAGTTTGATACTTTGAGCGTATAAATTTTGTATTATAACCAGGAAAATGATAACCGGTATTAATTTTTCAGGCATTGAATGATCCAAATGAAATATTATTTAAAAATTAACGGGACTCAATATACTTTATAAGATTTAAAAAATCAAGCTATTTGCGATTATTTTACAAGGAAGAAAGGCGGTCTTAAATTAAGCGTAAAATAATTGTAAAGCTTTGTGGTGCAAAGTGAGAAGTGGTAATTGGGTTATTATATTATTGCCGGCGGCATTTACTTTTTTTGTGAATCTGAATTTGAGCCTGAACCCGCTTTGTATCGGCTTTACATTCGGCTTCGGGCACATCATGACCGGGATTTATATTTGAAAATTATGAGAACAAATGACAGCGCTTCCGTTAAAAACGGACGGGCAAAATATTCATATAAAGGCCTGGAAAGGATTCTGCACGAAAAGGCAAGGCTGGGCATAATGATCGCCCTCGTCACGAAAAAGGCGGATGCTGCTTATTTTTATCCTGTCAGTTGCGAGATTTCCCTTGCCGTATTATTCGTTGCCTTTTTAAACAACAACTCGAGTAAAATCATATATTCCGTATTGAGTGTCTCGGGATTGGTACTTATTTTCGCCGGCTACATTTATCTTGCATTCATTAATTTTTTCAGTGATGCGAAATTATAAATTTGACTTATTGTGAAATATTTCATAATATCTGCCGATTATTAAATATTCCGGATTAACGTGTTTATCAAAATTTGAACGGGGTTTTGAGACCCGCGTATGTATCCTAAGGAAATTTATGAAAGATATTAAAATCGCTCTTATGATCGTAGACATGCAGAAATTCTATCTGCAAAATGATTCATCCTATTGCAGGTACTTCAACAGTTTAAACCCGGGCTGCCTTGATTACATACTTGACAGATCGGAGCAAATTGTAATTCCCAATATAAAAAAGCTGATCAATGAATTTAAAAGCAGGGAGTATCCCGTGATTTACCTGAGGCTCTGCGGAAACAAGGCTGACAGGAGCGATCTTCACCGGTTTTTCAGAACCTCTTTTGAGAATGCAAAAAGCGCCGGGTATGAAAACCTGTATCCTCTTTCATCCGATCCGATGTCAGATATTATAGAAGATATTAAGCCTGAGGAAACCGACAAGGTTTTCATTAAAACCACGTACAGCGCGTTTAATTCCACAGACATAAAACAGTACCTGGCCGAGAATAAAATCGATGCACTCGTATTCACCGGCCTCGCAACGAGCCAGTGCGTGGAAACCACAGCGAGGGATGCCTCGGATTCGGGGTTTGAAGTTGTTTTAATAGAGGACGCACAGGCTGATTATGACGAGGCGAGCCATAATTCGTCCCTTTACAGTTCACGCGGAGTCTGCGGAGGGATGATCATGTATACCGACGGCTTTATCAAGAATATCGACATGGTAAAAAAAACGCTTTCCTCTCCTTCATAAGTGGCTGCTATACGCCTCCTTCAAACGGCAATGGCCTTTTTGTTGACTGCCCGGATGTCTTCAATCGTATAAAAAGCCTTTTTGTCGAAATCGTTAAGAATATCGATAACCCTGTTTATTTCCTTTCGCCTGACAATTGTATTTACGATCTGTACGT
>JBJKSS010000305.1:0-2755 GCA_046703745.1 Spirochaetota bacterium | reverse complement strand
GTATATGATCTTCGGCGATATTGTAATTTCTCCATTGGAATATATCATTTTAAAACCTCCAAATTTATGCAGCCGGCATTACCGTCATTCTCACCGAATGCAAAAAAATTACAAACAAAATTCATTGACTACAATTTTTAATTCACTTCCATATTTATTGATTGAATAAAGACTTGAGGCAAAATCCGGTTATTAATATGAACTTTTTTATATCAGCCCCGACGGCAAACCCCGATTATTAATTATTGTTTCATTTCCTTTTTTAATCAACGCATTAATTCCATTATTTTTTGACCAAATTCTACTTTAAGGGCGAATAATTGTAAAATTGACAGGTTTCGCCGGATGAATGCTTGTAAAGCCATGTATCACCGTTCCCAAAACCGGTAAAGAATTTAACCCCTTTTTAATGACAATTCAAAAAAATTAATAAATTCAACTTTTTAAATAAAACTATGACTGAAAATCAAAATTGTTTATAATATTATAGAACCGACCGGAAATTTGATTATAAAAGTATCAAACATTGTATTAAAAAATATCAGTTTTATTATTAGTCTATTTTCCCTGAAATTGCAGTGGAAACATAATGACACGTTAAGGCCCGATTTATGCTTTTTGATTAACGGAAAAAAGCCGGCAGCGGAAAGTTTTTATGGATTATTTCAATAAATACAAGAACTCAAAAAGGCCGACGATCGGCATTCTTCTCTCATCTGTCATAGATCATTATGAACAGCAATTGTTTGAAAGTATATCATACAATGCAGAACTGAACGATGTGAACCTAATCTGTTATTCCGGCGGAATAATCAAATCCTACGATTATTACGATTACAGGAAAAACCCCATTTATGACCTTGTCAATGTAAACATGCTCGACGGCATCATCATCCTTTCAGGGTGCCTCTGCAGTGCAATAACGAGGGATGAATACATAAATTTCGTGAAAAGATTTTATTCAATACCCGTGGTCAGTGTAGCGTATGAGATTGAAGGTGCGACAAACATACTGATCGATAACCACGGCGGCATGCGGGAACTGATGAACCATCTGATCATTTGGCACGGCTTTAAAAAAATCTCATTCGTGAAAGGGCCGGAAAACAATCCCGACGCAAGAGAGAGGTTCCAGGCTTACATGGACGCCCTGACAGATAACGGCATTAAGGTTGATGAAAGCCTGATATTATCCGGCAACCTGTTTTATTATGCAAAATCGGACATAATCTCGGCGTTTCTGAAAAACCATTCATCGGACCTCGAGGCAATAGTTGCGTCGAATGATTACCTGGCCCTTAACCTCTACCGCGAAATAGAAAAAATCGGCCTGAAAATCCCCGATGACATGGCGGTTGCCGGGTTTGACGACCTTGAGGAAAGCAGGTCCCTCATGCCTGCGCTCACCACTATCAGACAGCCCCTTTACCAGATCGGCGAACAGGCATTCAATGCAATAATGGCAAGGATTGAAAACAGGACGGTGCCGGATAAAATCGTCCTGCCGACAAAACTCATTGTCAGGCGTTCATGCGGATGTTTTTCGTATCTAATGCCGGGCAACGCAGCAAGGCCGGAACACAACGATACCGGCAAACCCGCTTCGGCGAGGATCGCGGATTTTATGACGGAAAATTTCAAGAAAAATTTAAATAATGATTTTCTCAGCAACTGGGCGGAAGGCATTACCCGCGAATTGAATGAAAGCATAAAAGAAAGATCGAAGGACGGATTCCTCCTGTCCCTGGAAAAAATGATAACCGACGGCATTGAAGACGGCATCGAAATAGAATCCTGGTATCCTGTGGCATACCATCTTTTCAATGAAAACAAAAAGAATTCCACGGACCCTGATGAAATCAAATTTATAGATGAATTATGGAAAGACATACTGCTCTTTATCGGGAAAACTTCAGCCAGCCATGAATTGAACCTGAGGCTTTCGGATAAAAACCAGAATTCCGAATTTTACAGAATTACCGAACAGATTCTTTCAATATACGGTTTTGAGAACCTGAAAAACCTCATCGTTGAAGAGCTCCCCAGGTTCGGTATTAACAGCTGTTATATCATGATGTATGATGACAGGGAGAGGGAATATTCAAAATTAAAGCTCGGATTCAACCTGAAGGAAAATCTCATCATCAGGAATGACAGGAAAAAATTCAGATCAACCGGCCTCATACCGGACAATATCGATCTGTTCGCCGGGCGCAGTGCATATTTTACACGATCCCTTTATTACAAGGATTTCCAGATGGGGTTCATCATTTATGACATGCAAAATTATATCGGTGAACTTTTTGAATACCTGGCCGTGCAGATAGCCAGTGCGATCCGCGGCATGGAATTCATGGGTAGTATAAAAAATCATGCCAGAACGCTTCAGGGCAAGGTGAAGGAAAGAACCAGAAAGCTGAGTATAGCGAACAACAAACTGAAAAAACTTGATGCACTGAAAAACGATTTTATCGCCAACATAACACATGATTTCCGCTCGCCGCTTACCGTTATCCTGAACGTTGCGGATCTAGCACTCAAAAGCACATCCAAAAACAGTGAAGATTTCAGGCTAATTTACAATTCATCGGTAAAATTGAAATCATCCATAGACAGGCTCCTTGAACTTGCAAAAATGGACGCGCACGGACTGAAGCTTAAGATCAGAAAAATCGATATAACAACTTTCCTTAACAATATTCTGAACTATTACATATCATCGCTTATCAACACGAATATCAAGATAATAAAGCTT